>JACQPN010000001.1 GCA_016207515.1 Euryarchaeota archaeon
CGCCAACACGTTGGGATCATCGAACACGGGCTTCACCAGGACCACCGGTCGGGGGTCAGGGTCGACGGGTTTTAGCCCGTTTGCCCGGGTCGTTTTTGGAGTTACAAAAGGGGCCGGTTTAGGAAGTTACAGCACACATCATGCAACGCGGCTATGCGCGCGATTACTACGACGTTTGGCGGCTCCTGCGCGAGGGCAATTACGACCTCACGCAGACGAGGGTGCTTCTCATCCGAAAGTGCAAGCTCACAGCCGTTCCCTTCGAACCCCGATTGATATTCGACGAGAACCGCCTCGTTGACGCCGGCCAGCACTGGGAAACGGCTCTCGCCAGGCTCACGAAAGACCTAGCACCGTTCGACTCTGTCATTCGCGAACTCCGGAAGTCGCTCGGACCGATTCCACGAGGATAAGCGGCGCCATGAGATAGCGGCCCTCGCGGAACGGCGTCCCTGCAAAGTCTCAGTTGGCGCCTCCCACACCATGAAAAAGGGTGCTGGTGCGCGCCCTGTTTCCCGCATAAGAGCGCGTGTGCGGAATCCGCGATGCTCTCGTCACAGCATCTTCTTCGCGTACATCAACTCTGCATTGAGGATCGACCCGCCCGCCGCTCCCCTCACCGTGTTGCTCCCGCTCACGAAGTACTTGTAATGCAGGACGTTGTCCTTCCTCAATCGGCCCACCGAGACCGCCATGCCTTTTTCGAGGTTCCAGTCACGTCTCGGCTGGGGACGGTTCTCTTCCCGTTTCACGTGGAGCGGGCGCAGCGGTGCGAGCGGCGTCTTGAGTTTCTGCGGTTCGGCCGTCCATTGGCTCCACGTTTCGAGGATCTCGTTCTCGTTGGTGATGCGCTCGAATTCGAGGTTGACGACGGCGCTGTGGCCTTCTTCGACGGGGACTCGGGTACAGGTCGCCGAAATGGGGAATGCGGCGTTTTTCACGGCGCCGTTCTCGAAGTTCCCCAGCATCTTCAGCGGTTCGGTCTGGACCTTTTCCTCTTCGCCGCCGCCGATGAACGGGATCACGTTTGCGGTGATGTCGAGCGACGGGACGCCGGGATAGCCCGCCCCGCTTATTGCTTGCATCGTCGTGATCACTGCTTTCTTGATCTTGAACTTCTCGTGGAGCGGTTTCCAGCTCATCGTGACGACGACTGCCGCGCAGTTCGGGTTCGTGACGATGTAGCCGTCGGTGCGTCGCCTTCGTTTTTGCACTTCGACGAGCGCCACGTGCTCCGGGTTCACTTCCGGTATGAGTAGGGGAACGTCCGCTTCCATCCGGTGGTCACGCGCGTTCGAGAACACTCGTAGACCAGCGCCCGATAGTTTTTCCTCGATGGGGCCCGCGGTGCCGCTGGGGATCGCCGAGAAGACGAGGTCCGCGTCCAGGCGATCGTCGGAAGCGAGGACTGGCATGGACGCGACCGCCTTGGGCATCGCATCGTTCAGCACCCAGTTCGCCGCCTCGGCGTACGTCTTTCCGGCGCTACGTTCGGAGGCGACGAGTGCCGTTATCTTGAACCATGGATGGTCTTGAAGCAGCGAAATGAATCGCTGTCCAACAGCCCCGGTCGCCCCTACTATCGCCACCTTCACATTTTCACCTTTCTTGGGAGTCGCTCGCACACATCGGCGGGCGCAAGCGTCCTGGACGTCCGCTCCATCTTCATTTGTGCACCTGGTTGAGGAAATGCTCGTGTACCGCGGTTATGGCCTTCATCTTGTCCGCCGTCTTCACGACGAAGTTCAAGGCGATGTCCGAAGCGCCAACGCTTATCATCTCGACGTTGACTCCGGCTTTTCCGACCGCGGTGAATATGTGGCCCGCCGTTCCCGGCACGGCGCCGATCCCTTTGCCGACGACGCAGACGAGACTCATCCCGTCGATCGGTTCCACGCCCTGGACGATCCCGTCCTGCATCGCTTGAAGGGCCCGTAGACCGGATTCGATGTCCTTGGAGTTCACAAGCAGCGCGAAGTTCGCTTGGCTCGCGGCCATGTTGTAGACGTTCACGCGCGATTGACCAAGGGCGCTGAAGACGCGCTGCCCGACACCGGGCGTATAGGCCATCCCGGGCCCGTAGAGTTTGAGGATCGCGAGGCCGTCCTTTGCCGCTACACTTATGAGGGCCCTGCGGGCGGTGTTGGGGACACGTTCGATGATGGTGCCTTCGGCCTCGGGCCGGTTCGTGTTCTTCACGACGATCGGTATGCTCTTCTTCGCGACGGGTTCGACGGTCCGGGGATGCAAAATCTCGGCTCCAAGATAGGCAAGCTCGGCCGCCTCGTCGTAGCTCATCCTGTCGACGGGGATGGCCTTCGAGACGATGCGCGGATCGGCCGTGAGGAAACCGTCCACGTCCTTCCATACTTCGAGCCGTTCGGCGTTCAAGGCGTTGGCGATGATCGCAGCTGAGTAGTCGCTCCCACCGCGCCCGAACGTCGTCACGTGGCCGTCGATGTCGCAGCCGAAGAAACCCGTGATCACCGGGATGAGCCCCTGCTCTATCTGGGGCTTCAGTTCCTCCTGGAAGCGGCGTTCGATCATGTGAAGAAGCGGTGAGGCGCCTCCGAAGACGCCGTCGGTGAGGAGGCCTATCTCGTCGGCATCGCACGAGCGGGCTTTGACGCCCATCTCGCGTAAGACCGAGCCGAGGACGCGTACTGACAGCCGTTCGCCGAATGAGAGCGCATAGTCCTGCGTCTTCGGTGTCAATTCTTCGGTGTAGGATATGCCGTAGAGCATGCGTTCGAGGCGTTGCAGGAGGGCGTCTATCTCTTCAGAGGCTTGGAGTCGATGAGAGTTGTCCTTGATGCAGAGTTCGATTGCATCCACGTGACGGTGGCGGAGATCTGCAAGGAGGGCTTTGATGTGCGCCTCGTCGTCCTTGATCTTTGGAAGGCTAGTGGATATCTGGTCGGTCACACCCTCCATCGCGGAAAGCACCACGGCGCGGGGCCCCGTCTGCATGCGGATTATCTCGGCCACACGCGCGAATTGGGCGCCCGAAGTGAGGCTCGCGCCTCCGAATTTCATCACTCGCACGTCGTCGCCCCCACTTCGTCAAGCCAGGCCACGAACTGATTCCCTCGTCGGTCCACGGGCATGTTCACTTGGTTTCACCGCCGTAGTACCGGTTCAAGCCTTCCATCATGCGGCGGAAACGTGTCGGCCTATTTCTCCCTTCACGTATCTCCTCGATCGCCCGGACGAGGGCCGAATACACTTTCGCATTTTGTGGGTTCAAGGCTTGGATCTCCCGATAAAGGTCGGGGTTCTCGGCGGAGACCTCGCGCGATAGTTCGAGCTGTTTTTGGAACGTGGGGCCGCCCGTGTCAGCAAAGTCATCGATCGAGTGGCCGCTCTTTTCAAGCGTCCTGGAAAAGGCTAGGCTGGTCGCATGCGCGAGGCCCAACACATAAGCCATGTACTCGTCGTGTTCTTCGAGACCCATGCGCACGATCCGGACCGCCGTGTCGGAGAAGAGCGCCTCCGCCGCACGGTCGGCCTTCAGTTTCCCCACGGAGGCGACGACGAGGTTCTTTCCAGAAAGAAATCCTGCGGTCGGGCCCCACATGGGATGAAGCGATGTCACTCTCAGCCCTCGCGCGGCGGATTTCCGGAGCGCTGAAGCGACCGGGGTCTTGAGGCTGCAGATGTCGAACGTCAGGGCCTTCGAGTCTGAAGGTATGGAGGCGACGGCCTTTCCCGCGACGGCCATCGGGGTCGCGATCATCACCACGTCGGAGCTTCGGGCCGAGGCTTCGAGGTCCTTCGCTTTCGCATATCCTCGCGGCGCACCCCGCGGGTCATGGATGGAGACCTGCATCCCACGGGAATTCAGATAATCGGCGAACCATCGGCCCATCCGGCCGCGCCCGCCGATGATGAGGGCCTTCCCAGAGGATCGCCGACGCTTGCCCGGTGGCGCTTCCCCTTTCTGTACATCGACCGAGGCCGCGATGAGGATCCGCATCAGATTCTCGCCGACGGCCGGGTCGATCCCACGCTTCCTGCAGAGTCTCAAAGTGTCGCTGATGACCTCTGCTTCGACGCGATAATCGCGGATCGGGAGCCTGAGGCCGCGCTTCAGGTCGCCGATTCTCCTCGCGTAGGTCAGTCGCTTCGCCACGAGCTCGACCAACCGCCGGTCCACGTCATGGATCTCACGTCGCATCCTATGGATGTCACTTGCCAAGCGCACCCCTCCCCTTCTCTCGAAGAAGCAGGTCCGCAAGGACGAAGGCCCCGCAGGCCTCGACGACTGGAACGGCCCGCGGCACGATGCACGGGTCGTGGCGGCCTGCGACTCTCAGTTTCGCGGGCTGCATCGTGTCGAGGTCGACCGTGTCCTGTTCGATAGGGATGGAGGAGGTCGGTTTGAAGGCGACGCGGAAGCGTACCGGCATCCCTGATGTCAATCCGCCGAGGACGCCGCCGTGGTTGTTCGTCCTCGTGCGGACATGGTCCCCCTCGATGATGTAGGCGTCGTTGGCTTGCGAGCCGCGCATCTTCGTGAAGGCGAAACCCGCACCGAATTCCAGGCCCTTCACCGCGGGGATCGCGAAGCATAGGTGCGCCACAAGCGATTCCACGGAGTCGAAGAACGGGTCGCCCAATCCCACCGGCAGTCCCTCTGCGATGAATTCCACGATTCCCCCCACGGAATCGCCGGCGCTACGGGCGTCGGTGACCTCCTTCTCCATGAGCATGGCTTCCGGGGCGCTAGCACATCGCACGGGGTTCGATTCGACGTTCGCTTTCGCCTCGTCGAATCCCACTTCATGGCCCACTTCGATCCTGCCGATCGCCGTCGTGTGCGCCGTGACGCTGATCCCTTCGCGCGCCAGGATCACGCGGGCGGCGCATCCGGCCATGACAAGGGCCGCGGTCAAGCGGCCGCTGAACATGCCGCCGCCGCGGATGTCGTTCATCCCGGCGAATTTCATTGTGCCCGTGAAATCGGCGTGCCCGGGCCGCGGTCTTCTCTTGAATTCCAGGTACTTCGAAGGGTCTGTGTCCGAGTTCTCGATGTACATGAGGATGGGCGCCCCAGTGGTCGTCCCTTCGAGAACGCCGGACGCGACAATCACCCTGTCCCCCTCTTTCCGTTGGGTGACGATCTTGCTTTGCCCGGGCCTCCTCCGGTCCAACTCCTTTTGGATCGCATCCAAGTCGAGGGCGAGGCCCGCGGGGCAACCGTCGACGACCACGCCCACCACTTGCCCGTGGCTCTCGCCGAAGACCGCCATCCTTAGGGCGCCGCCGAAAGTCATCATGCGATCCCCTCCCCACCTGCATCGAGGGGCCCGTGGAATGATCGGCCGAAACGGCGACCCATGTCTATCCTCATTCTCGCACCACCGCCTTCGCGCCAAGACGTTGAAGGTGCGTCACGAAGCCAGGGTACGACACCGCCGCGGAGGATTCGTCGTCGATGACGACGCGTCCGCTCGAGACGAGTCCGGCGATCGCGAAGGCCATCGCGATGCGGTGGTCGCCGTACGTGTTGATCTTCGCGCCGCGCAAGGGGCTGCCGCCGTCGATGCGGAGTCCGTCCGGCAACTCCACGGCGCTTGCGCCCATCCTCGAAAGGCCCTCGGCCATCGCCTTGATCCGGTCGGATTCCTTCAAACGTAGATGCGCCGCCCCGGAAAGCGTGGAGGTGCCCTTTGCGCTCGCCGCGACGACGCAAAGGATCGGGAACAGATCCGGCGTGGCCTTGAGATCAAGGTCGCAGCCCGTGAGGTCGCCGCCGTTGACTTCCACGGACCCCCGTCCAAGCTTGACCATTGCGCCGAACTTCCTCAAGTGTTGGATTATCGCCTTGTCCCCCTGGGCGAGGCCGTTGTCGACGCCGAGGACTTTCACGCGCCCGCCCGTGATCGCCGCGGCCGCAAGCGGAAACGCCGCGGACGAGAAGTCGCCCGGGACCCTGAACGGGTTCTCGCGGTACTTCTCCCCGCCGCCGGTCTTGAAGGAGTTCTCGCGTCGCTCCCATTTCACGCCAAAGCCTTCGAGCATCTCGAGTGTCACCTCCACGTAGGGTTCGGAGAACATCTCGTTGGTGACCGTGATCTGCGTCGATTTACCGGCAAGAGGGGCGGCAATGAGAAGCGACGAGATGAATTGCGAAGAGACGTCACCGCGAATCGTCACGGTCCCCCCGCGCATCGGCCCCGTGATGACGACGGGAGCGCAACCGTTGTCGCGGCTCGAAAAGGCGTCGGCGCCCAAAGTCGACAACGCGGAAAGAAGCGGCCCCATCGGGCGACGCCGGATGGAGGCATCGCCTGTGAAGATGGTGGTCCCTGGGAGGAGCCCTGCCAACCCCGAGAGGAGACGTAGCGTCGTTCCCGAGTTCTTCACGTCGATGACGTCGGGAGGCGCCGACAGCTCCTCCGTCTCCACCCGGTACCCGTTCTTTATCGGCGTGAACTCGGCACCGAAGAGCTCAAGCGCCTCAAGAGTCGCGAGCGTGTCCGCGGAGAGCAAGGGGTTCGTGATGCGGCCTTTCTTCGCGAGCGCGCTCATGATAAGCGCGCGGTGCGTGTAGGATTTTGAAGGCGGCGCATCGATCACACCGCTTATCTCGGAGCGTTCGACCGTGAGCGTCATAGGAGCCCTCCGTTCGTCGGCCGCGAGAGGATTATCTCGCCCTCAAGTCTTCCCCACGCCGCCTTCACGGCATCGACTGTGGCCTCGCTGCAGACGGCGACGGTGGCAGGCCCGGTCCCGGTGAGGCCGGCCGCAAGCGAGCCCGCCCTGATCGCCTCCGCCGTCGCCTCAAGTGAAAGACCGGCGACGGCTGAACAGTATATCCCATTCAAAGTGAGCGCCTTCATCCATCGGCCTTCGGCGGCCAATCCATGGCAGGCTTCCATCTGCGCTCTTACGGGCGAGTAATCGACCTTGGCCGCCTCCGTCTTTCGTATTTGACGCGCCGGGACCAATATCGCTATCCGGAGCGAGGGGTCGATCTCGCGACGCGAGATGAGCAGGCGCGAAACGTTGTCCGTCACCACGACACCGCCGAAGTAGGACGCGCAGGCGTCGTCGTAGGCACCCGTGACACTCACGCCTGCCGCGAGTGCCGCGTCGACGCCCAATGAGATCGTTTCCTCGGGCCCAAGGGAGCGACCCGCGGCGCGGGAGGTTGCGAGGACTAGGGCGTTCGCCGCCGCGGAGCTGCTTTTCAGGCCCCGGGAGATAGGAATGTCGCTTTTCGTCGTGGCGCGGGCCCCTTGTTCTTTCATGCCAACATGGTCAAGGGTGCGGCGCACGCACTCCTCGGCAAGGCGCGTGGTCTCGTCGGGTTGCCCCTCTATCGCGACGGCGATCGTCGGATCGGCAGTTAGTTCCACTTCAGCCGTCGTCGTGAGGCCAATGCCGAAGGCGGCCCCTTTCCCGGTGGCAAGAGCATTGACGATGGTCGCTGCCCCATGGACGGTGGCAGCGCCTCTCACCACGTGCCCTCCGGCCAAGGCCCCGCGGCCTTCACGAAGGAAGGCGACCGCAGCGACGTCATCGAACTGACGCCTCCAGCATCGCGAAGCGCATCAAGGCCCTCGGCGCGGGCCGGTCGAACCAGAACTGGAACGAGAGGATCCCTTGTTCGAGAAGCATCTCGGTCCCTTTGACCACGTTCGCGCGACGCTTCTTGGCCGCTGCGAGCAGCGGCGTGACGGGAGGGGAATAGACCGCATCGAGGACAGTGAGTTTCGAGTGGATGGCCGCGTAATCGAACAAGGGCGCCCCATCAGGCGCGGGGGACGCGCAATTGACGAGCACGTCCGTATCGCGTAACGTTTTCTCCGCGAGCTCAAGTCCGCCGGCGCCGTGAAGACCAAGCCTCGAGCGTAGATCGGTGGCGCTCTTCGCCGTCCGGTTGAGAAGCGTGACCTTGGCGCCTGAGCGCGTGAGGGCGAGGCTCACCGACCGTCCGGAACCGCCGGCGCCCAAGACCACCGCCTTCGCGCCTTCGAGTCCGACGCCCGCCCGTTCGAGCGCCCTCACGGCGCCTTCGCCATCGGTCGTGTGGCCTATGAGACGCCCGGAGTCATTACGGAGACAGTTCACCGAATTAGTGAGCCGCGCGGCTTCGGTGAGTTCGTCTGGAAGCAGTGCGGCCCGTTCCTTGTAGGGGGCCGTGATGTTGGCGCCGAGGATGTTGGCGCCGTGAAGGACCGCGAAGAGCGATGAGAGTTCCACTTGGTCAGCATCGTAGGCGAGGTAACGTGCATCAAGTCCCGCCCCGTCGATGGCGGCGTTTTGGATGGCGGGTGAGAGCGAATGGGAAACGGGGCTGCCGATGAGAAGGAGGAGCTTCGTCGCGGGGGTCGTCGGCCTTTTCGCGGCCGCAAGGTGCGCCCTCATCTCTTGGGCGGGTAGTTGCCCCGCAGCGGCCGCCGAGCCGGTGCTCCGACAATAGACCAACGCCTGCCCCATGAGTGGTGCCGCGGCCCGTAGGCTTGCGTCCCCCAAGCCCATGACGGCGACGGGGATCCCCTCCCGTCGAGCGCCGGCGATGCAATCGACGAGTCGGAGTCGAGCATCGTCGGTCTTGACAAGGGAGGCGTATTTCACGACGTCCGCCCCGGCGCGTACCGCGCGTCGAAGCCCCACGAGTATGCGACGGGCGGGCGGAGTGCCGCGTAGCGAATGTGCGGAGACGATGACCGCGGCGCCCGCCTCGTGGATCCGCTTGATCCGCTTCGTGAGTTGGGCGGTCTCATATTCGAGATCCACCCACTCGAAGCCTGCATTGGCGGCTTTGTAGAGGAGCCTCATGCGTTCCGGTTCCGGAAGTACAGAGTCGCCACCATGTCCCTTGGGCCGTAGCGTGGCGACGAGGGGCTTTCGCAAGGAGCCCCGGATAGCCGCGACGCCCTCATCGGTAAGGCCTGATATCGCGTCGAGCCGGATCTCGACGAGGTCGCCACGGGCACGCTGGGCGACGGAAACCGTGCGTCGGGCGGTCTTCTGCTTCACCGATTCGACGAGGAGCGTCAATTCAAGCCTCCGCCACGGTCTCGCGGACTTTCATGCCGAAGTGCCGGCCCCCCTCTTCGAGGCGCACGAGCACCGTGTCGCCCGGCCGGATTTCGGATACCGACTTCGCTCCCCGGTCGGTCATGAGCCTGATCGTCTCCGCATTCTGGAGGATAACGGAGTGGTCGCGCCCCCCCGCGCTCACGGACAGAAGGACGAGCGGCCGCCTCTCGATCTTGACGCGTCCGACGACCGCGTGGCGCGTGCGTCCTCGCCGGTCGGTGAGCAGCACATCGTCACCGGAGCGCAGTTCAGAAAGGTACCGCGTCTTTCCGCCCGGCGCCAAGACGTAGGAGTGGACGGGGCCTGCGTTGACCCTAAAGGGCCGCGCGGCGACGTATTCCGATTCGATGGATTCGGCGTGGATGAGAAAGAGACACGCGCTCGACGAGCCGACGAGCATTCCCTCACCGTGGCCCATGATGGAACACGTGTCGACGCAGACGCGGTCGCCCATGCCGAGAAGTCTCAGGGACGTGACCCGCGCTCTCGTCAAGCGGATATGGTCGGCTTCGAGTCGGTCGACGAGGCCGCGAAGCTTCGCGAGTTCCTTGCGTTGGGCGCTTCGAAGGAGCACTCCGTCCACGCCGGCTTCGAGCGTGTTGAAGAGGAGTTCGGCGTCTTGCGCCGTGTCGACCTCGGCAAAGACGCGGGCGCTCATGGCTTGTGCGGCCGCGACAAGGTTCTCGAAGGGAATGATCTTCCAATCCGACGCGTCAACGAGAGTAACCTTCCCTCGCGCCAGGCCTTTCAATGCCGCCTGCTGGGTCCTCTTGTCGTTGATGCGCACGCGGCGGCCGATCTCGGTGCGGCCCCTGAAGACGCGGGCGCCATCGAGGACGATCTGCTCGAAGCGGCCGAGTTTCTCCGCATTCTTCGGTGGGGGACCAGTGAATGCTATCGAGTGGAATCCATGCTCGAGTGCCGCGGCCACGTCGGACTTTGTGCGTGCGGCGATCCAGATGGAGCGTTCGCGAAGCGGTTTTTCTCTTCCGCCTCGTCTTTCACGGACGGCTCGTCTCGACCTGTCGCTTGTCGTGGCCGAGGTCACCCCTTCAGGAGTTTCGTGGCAGCCCGGACGTCGGCGGTCCCACGGCAGATCTCGGAGACTGCCCGGCACATCAGTTCGGGCCGCTTGTGCTGCCAGACGTTTCGTCCTATGGAGACGCCGCGCCCGCCGGCTTCGATGGAATCGGCGACCATCTGGAGGACGGCTTCGTCGGAATCCATCTTTGCGCCGCCCGAAAGCACGACCGGTTTGGAAGTCCCTCGCACTACCTCCTTGAACGTCTCGACGGAACCAGTGTAAGGCACTTTGAGGATGTCAGCCCCGAGTTCAGCTCCGAGGCGCGCGACGTGCTTCACAAGCGTGACATCGTGTGGGTTCTTGATCGCAGGGCCCCTCGGGTACATCATTGCAAGTAGCGGCAGGCCGAATTCGCCGCATTCGCGGCTCACGCGGCCGAGATCTTCAAGCTGCGTGCTTTCCGTGGGCGACCCGACGTTGATGTGAACGGAAATGGCGTCGGCGCCGAGACCGATGGCCTCCGGGACGGTGCAGACGAGCCGCTTGTCGTTCGGGTCGGGATTCAAGGATGTGGAGGCCGAAAGATGGACGAAGAGACCGGCGGTTCCGAGCGAGCCGGCGATCTCGGGGACAAGCCCTTTGTGCGCAATGATTCCGGTCGCTCCGCCGGCGGCGACAATGCGCACGGTCGCTGTCGGGTCCTCGATCCCGCCCATCGGCCCGGCGGAAACGCCATGGTCCATGGGCACCAGCACAAATGTGCCGGAGGGTTTGTCCATGATTCTGGCGAGCCTTCGCTCTCTGCCAATTATTGACACGGTGATACTCCAGTGGATACTCGAAATGCCTCTATTTAACCATTGATGACGGAGGGAAAAGCCGCCGCTTTAGATTGTAGTCTCAGATAAAAGCCACTTTTGACCATTTACGTAAAAAGCTAATATGGGACGTACCAATACGGTCAATGGCGTCGATATGTGGAAAGCCTTGACGAAATACTTCCAGCGGTACCCGGCGCAGACGCGTGTCGCCCAGACGCTGCTTCGGCTCGGCCTATCCGTCCGGGAGGACGGCATATACTGTGCCGAGATATCGATCCCTGACACGTCGCTCGCGCGGGCCTGTAACGTCGACCGGCGAGTGATCTCTGCCACGGTCAAGACCATCCGCGAAGAACCCGACCTACAACGCCTTTACGCCAAACTCCGGCCGACGCTGCACCTCAAAGACGCCGCCACGGAACTCGGCTGGGGCGTGCTCGAGATAATCCCGACCGACGCCCACATGGCGGGGATACTTGCAGACGTCGCTAGCATCGTCGCCGCCAAAGGGATCAGCGTGAGGCAGGCGATAGTCGACGACCCGGAGCTCACCGACGAGCCGAGGCTCTACATCGTCACCGAGAAACCGATCCCGATGGACGTCATCCCAGCGATCAAGTCGGCGAAGGGTGTGAGAAGCGTCGTGATACAGTAGACCCCTGGCGGCCGCGCGCTCAGTCGTGATCGCCAACGGCCATTGGGCTTCGCGGCACGAGCTTTTTCTATCTGACGGTCATCCGGGGCCCATGTCCTCCCTCCGCTCCTTCCGCCTTTCCGACCCGCACCTTGCCGAACGCGTCCACCTCTTCCCCGAGTCGGTCATCCGCGAGATGACCCGGCTCGCAATGAAGCACGGCGCCGTGAACCTTGCCCAGGGATTCCCCGATTGGGACCCTCCCTCAGTCGCCATCGATGCGGCGAAGAAAGCGATGGATTCGGGAAAGAACCAGTACGCCATCACGTGGGGGACGAGCGAACTCAGGAACGCCGTGCCGAAATACGCGCGTTTGTTCGCCGGGATCGAGGCCGACCCCGAGAAGAACGTGACCGTCACATGCGGTGCCACGGAAGCGATGATGGCCGCCTGCCTAGCGCTCGTCGACGCTGGAGACGAGGTCATCGTGCCAGAGCCATTCTACGAGAACTATGGCCCCGACGCGGCGCTTTCCGGCGCTAGACCGCGTTTCGTCCCGCTCTACCCGGACCGCGGATTCTCGTTCGATGAAGAGGAACTGAAGTCTTCATTCAATGCGACAACGAAGGCCATCATACTGAACACCCCGAACAACCCGAGCGGCAAGGTGTTGACGCGACACGAGTTGAAACTCATCGCCGATCTATGCATCGACAACGACGTGGTCGCCGTCACCGATGAGATATACGATTTCCTCACCTACGGAGACACGCGGCACGTCTCGCTCGCATCGCTTCCAGGCATGATGGAGCGGACCATCACCATCCAAGGGGCTTCGAAGGTCTATTCGATGACCGGTTGGCGCGTCGCTTGGCTCATCGCGC
This sequence comes from Euryarchaeota archaeon, assembly GCA_016207515.1. Lineage (NCBI taxonomy): Archaea > Methanobacteriati > Methanobacteriota > Methanobacteriota archaeon. The sequence continues at coordinate 12,418 of JACQPN010000001.1, forward strand.
CCGAGATCATCTCGACGGCCCTTCGCCGGGTCCACGATTTCCTCACCGTCGGCGCCCCCCACCCTCTTCAAGCGGGCGTGGCGGCGGCCATCGAGACGCTTCCACGATCCTACTATTCGGGCCTGAAGGCGCGCTACCTCGACCAACGTGAAAGGCTCGTGTCGATGCTACGAGGCGCCGGCTTCAAGGTCACGCCTCCCGAAGGTGCCTACTACATCCTGAGCGATTTCGCCGACGTCGAGGCGCCGAAGGCTGCCAAGACGGACGACCGTGCCTTCGCGGAGTGGCTCGTGAGCGATATCGGCCTCGCCGGCGTCCCGGGAAGCTCGTTCTTCTCGAACCCCGATCTTGGCAAGTCGCTCATCCGCTTCCACTTCGCAAAGAGCCTCCAAGTCCTCGACGCAGCCGCAAAACGACTGGAAAAGCTGGGTTGAACGAAACGCGCTGATGGGTGCGCACGGACCTTGGCCGCCCGCCGATCGGAGTCCGCACCTTTGGATCGGTGCTCACAATCGGGGTGAGGTCCCGACGGTCATCGCCTCGTTCGACTCAGGACCCGTGCCGGCGACGTTTCCCGCGCGCACCTTGTAAAACCAGGGCCCGAGGCCCCGGCCCGTGTCGAGGAAAGAAGTCACGTTACCAAGCGTCGTCACCGGCACTTCGCCACCGCTTGCCGCTCCACGGTAGATCACATAGTTGTCGACCCCGTCGCCGCCGTCGCTTGACGGCGGCTGCCACGAGAGAAGGATATTGCCCGGCGTAAGTTGCGTCTTCGCGGAGAGGTTACGGGGTGCTCCGGGCACTAGCGTCATGCTGGCCGCAGACACTTCCGACGCTTGAATGCCTTCGCCCGCGATGTTGACAGCGGAGATACGGTAGTAACGCGTGGCGTTGTTCGGGAGACCGGTGTCGTCGTACGCCAGGACAGGGCCGAACTGTGCGAGGACCGACAAGCTCCCGCTCGTCGTCCCGCGGTAGATGCGATAATGGGTGACGGGCGAACCGCCGTTCGACGTCGGCGGCGCCCACGTGAGGGATATCGTTCCCGCGCCCGCACCCGTCGCGGAAACAAGCGAGGTCGGGCCCGACGGGGCGGCAAACGTGGTCGCGTTGGCTTCGCCGCTCAAAGGTCCCGTGCCGGCCGCGCTCATCGCCGCCACCTGGTAGAATCTCGACGCGCCGGTGGGGAGTCCAGGGTCCACGTAGCTCGTCCCCGGTCCGGTCTGGAGGAGGAAGACCTCGGCGCCGCTCGCACTGGCCCGGTGTATCCGATATCCCGTCACGGGCCCGCCTGAAACCGGCGTCGACCACGCGAGCGTGATCTGGCCTGCGCCTGGACCTGCGACGGCGGAGAAAGCCAACGGGGCGCTTGGAACGGCCGGCGTGCTAGCGACCGCCTCGTTGCCCACGGGACCTTCCCCCGCCACGTTCGACGCACTTATCTGATAGTACAAGGTCGCGCCGTCGCCAAGGCCCGGATCGACGTGGGTCGTCTGCCCGCCGATCGCCGCGTGGAGGACCTCGGCACCGGCGCTTGTCCCTCTATACACGTTGTAGCCGCTGATGGGAGCGCCGCCGTTTGACGCAGGTGCTTGCCAGGTGAGCGAGATCTCGCCTGCGCCGGGACCAGGCGTTGCGACCAGTCCCTGCGGCGCCGATGGAGGCGTCGGTGGTGGCGGAACGTACTTCACTATCTGGCGGAAAAAGGATGAGCCGTCGTAGCCCCCGACGACGTGACCCGCGCCTCCCACCCAGACCGCCGCCGTCCCATACCGGACGGTGGGAAGACGGCCGTCCATCGTGGTCGCGTTGTCCGTCGACGGGTCGTAACGGTAGATGCGGTCGCTTGCGCAATCCGTGTTGTTGCAGCCGCCGAACAGGTACGCGTGGGCGCCGTCCCACGCGGCGCTGGTGCGGTATAGAGGTGCCGGAAGACGGGCGGCCATGACCTGGACAAGATCCGCGGCCGGATCGAACCTCACTATCTGGTCGAGCGGACCCCCATGCCGGTTGAGGCATTGATCGACGTCGCAGCCGCCGAAGATGTACGCGTACTCTCCCGACCATACGGCAGCCGTCCGTTCCCGAGGGTTTGGAAGCCGCGAACTCATGTTCATGTAACTGTCCGTCGCGGGGTCGTACTGCATGATGTTGTTCCAAGGGCAGACCATGAGGGCGCAACCGCCGAAGATGTAGGCGTGCGTGCCATCGTATATCGCGCTCGCGTAGAAGCGGTCGATGTACATGCGCCGCGGCATGAGGACGGCCGTGTCGGTGGCCGGGTCGTAGCGGACCGTCTCATTCGTGCCGCACGCGGTCGGCGTGCAACCGCCGAAGACGTAGGCGTACTCCCCCGTCCAGACGGCCGAGGCACCATACCGTCCGGTCGGCAGTTGCGCTCCCATCGCCGTCACGCTCCCCGTCGTCGTGTTGTAACGGACTATCTCTTTGATGAACGTCTTGTCCCAGCCGCCGAAAACGTAGATGTCCGAGCCGACCGCGATCGCCGTGAGGCGCTCCCGGCCGGTCGGAAGCAGGCCCGGTGCGGTCGTGACGGTGTCGGCCTTCGCCTCGTACGCGATCCATGGCGTGAGGCCCGGCGTCAAGAGCATCGCTAGGACGAACACGTTCGACAGTGCCCCCGATGACGCAGCATCGCTAGGGCGGCGATTACCGACCAACCACTTCCGCCTCCGTGAAGAGCAGTCGGCCGCGGTGGAATAAAGCTATCTCGGGAAAGTCTGTTTTCTAACGAGCGGAGTACCCGCCGAGCGAAACGCCGGTGGCCCGCTCAAAGCGCCTTCGCTCCGATGCCTTTCTTGAGTGAAGCCGCGAACCGGGTGACGTTAGAGCGTGAGGCGCGTCTCTCGATCATCTCCACGATGGCGCTTCCCACGATGACCCCGTCCGCGCCCGCCTTCACGAGCTGTGCCGCTTGAGACGCCTCTTTGACGCCGAACCCCACCGCCAAGGGGACCCCGACCTCGCGGCAGATGGACTTCGCGCGCCGGACAAGGGCGAGCGTCTCCTTCGCAAGACCCGCGCGTTTTCCCGTGGTGCCATACGAAGAGACGAGGTACAGGAAACCGCTCGTGCCCTTGGCGAGCGTGCGCAACCGGTCGTCGTCGCAGGCCGGGGACGCAAGAAGCACCAGGGAAAGGCCCTCGCTCTCCATCGACATGCGCAGCGGCCCGGCCTCTTCGAAGGGTAGGTCGGGCACGATGGCCGCCTCGATGCCGCTCTCGCGGCATCTTGAGGCGAAGGTCTCAAGCCCCATCTGGAGGATCGGGTTGTAGTAGCCCATCGCCACGACCGGTGCGCGGCCTGCCTTCCCAAGCGTTTTCGCAATCTTGAAGGTGTCCGTCGGCCGGGTGCCGTTCGCCAGCGAGCGCATAGCGGCCCGTTGTATCGTCGGCCCGTCTGCCACGGGGTCGCTGAACGGCATCCCGAGCTCCAGGATGTCCGCACCGCCCGCTACGAGGGCCTCTGCGTAACTGCGCGACCTCTCAAGCGTCGGGTCGCCCGTCATGAGGTACGTGATGAGCGCGTGTCTTCCGTCCGAGAAGACTTCCTCGAGCCGGGTCATGGGCAGGGCCACCCCGGGTCCGTCTCCACGAAGCCCGCGTCCCGCCGTGACCAGGCAGAACGTAGGTTTCCCCTCGTCATCGCTTCGACCCCAGATTCTCCATGATCGTGTGCATGTCCTTGTCGCCGCGGCCGGAAAGGGTGACGACGATCACGGAATCCGGTGACATGGCCTTCGCGCGCTTCAAGCCTTCCGCGATCGCATGGGCGGGCTCGAGCGCCGGGATGATCCCTTCGAGCCTCGACAGAAGTTGCGTCGCCGCAAGGGCCTCCTTGTCGGTGGCGGTGACGTATTCGGCGCGTCCGGAGTCCTTGAAGGCGGAATGCTCGGGGCCGACGCCGGGGTAATCGAGGCCCGCCGAGACGGAGTGCGTCTCGGTCACCTGGCCGTCCCGGTCTTGGAGCAGGTACGAGAACGATCCATGGACGACGCCCGGCCGGCCGAGGGAAAGCGTCGCCGAGTGCTTTCGCGTCTTCACGCCCTCGCCGCCCGCTTCGACCCCGACGAGGCGGACCTTCGGGTCGTCCTTGAACGGGTGGAACGTCCCCATGGCGTTACTTCCGCCGCCCACGCATGCGATGAGGCAGTCCGGCATGTGGCCGAGCTGCTCCTGGGCCTGTCTTCTCACCTCGCGCCCTATGACGCTCTGGAAATCGCGCACCATCGTAGGGAACGGGTGTGGACCGACCACGCTCCCGATGCAGTAGTGTGTCGTCTCCACGTTCGTCACCCAGTCCCTTAAGGCCTCATTGATTGCGTCATTCAATGTCTTCGAACCCGACTCCACCGCGTGGACCTTCGCCCCCATGAGCTTCATGCGAAAGACGTTGAGCGCCTGCCGCTTGATGTCGACCGAGCCCATGTAGACCTCTGCCGGTAGGGCGAGGACGGCGCCGGCCATGGCGGTCGCGACGCCATGTTGGCCCGCCCCGGTCTCGGCGATAAGGCGCGTCTTCCCCATGCGCTTCGTCAGAAGAGCCTGCCCCATCACGTTGTTGAACTTGTGGGCTCCGCCGTGGACGAGGTCCTCGCGCTTGAGGAAGATCTGGGCGCCACCGCAATGTGCGGTGAGGTTCCTTGCGAAGTACAAGGGAGTCGGCCGGCCGCCGTAATGGCGGTGGAACCACTCGAGTTCGGCGACGAAACCGGGCTCGTCCTTGAAACGCAAGTAAGCGTCCTCGAGTTCTTTGAGCGCCGGCATCAAGGTCTCGGGCACGAATTGGCCACCGTAGGCACCGAAGCGCCCACCCGTTGCCTGGCTCAAATCCCGACACCGCCGCTTTGCACGACAGGGGCCGGAACGTACCGCTCGTCTATCGCCTCACGAAACGAAGAGATCCGCACGCGCACCATCGACGGCCTGAGAGTCATGGTGTTCAAGGTCCGTGCCCCTCCACGCGCCCGCGGGGCATGAAACCTCTCACGCTCCGATTATCTTGCGAAGCATGGTTGCGGGGTCCCGGTCCCTCATCAGGCTCGAACCCACGAGGATGCCGTCGGCGCCGGCCCCGAACAGGACGTCCGCGTCGAGCCGGGAGGCGACCCCGGAGAGCGAGATCGTCGGGCCGAGCTTTCCGCAGGCCTTGAGCACCGCTATCGTACGCTTCAAGTCCACGGTCATGGTCGGCAGGTCCCGGTTGTTTATCCCAAGGATGTCCGACCCGGAGGCGGCGGCCGTCCGGTATTCACCGTCGTCGGCAGCCTCGGCAAGCGTCTCAAGGCCTAGCGAGTGCGCGTAATCGACGGCAGTCTCCAGTGGCAGCTCGGTCAGTCTTCTGTCGAAAAGAGTGACGATGAGGAGGACGGCGCTGGCGCCGTGCGCCGCCGCGGCCTCGATCTGGGCCCTTGAGACGACGAAGTCCTTCATGAGCGCCGGAAGTCCGCAGGAGCCGGCGGCGGATAGCGATTCGAGCGAGCCGCGGAACGATTTCGGTTCCGTGAGCACCGAGAGGCCACAAGCACCCGCGTTCTTCAGGTCCTTGGCCAAGCTCGAGACATCAATGTCCGGGCGAAGCACGCCGCCGCTTGGCGAGGCCGGTTTTATCTCGGCGATGATGGCCCGCTCGCGCCCGAGCACCGCTTCGCGAAGCGACGGTGGCCGCGACCGGACCTTCGCCGGTCGCGCGTCGTAGTACCCGGACTTCACAAGGGCCCGCGCCTGGAACGCAAGGTCCTCCAAGTGGTCCAACCTCCTACACCTCCCTGGTCGCCGCCACGTATGCGGCAAGCTTTCCCGCCGCGCGGCCCGAATCAAGGGACTCGCGCGCCTTGACCAGGCCGTCCTTCATCGAGTCGGCCTTTCCCGCGACGTAGATGGCGGCCGCCGCGTTGAGGAGCACGATGTCCCGCCGCGGTCCTTTCTCCTTGCCATCGAGAATCGCGTGCGCTAGCGACGCGCTTTCGCGAGGCGCAAGCGGCTCCATCTTCCCTGGATCGTGGCGTTCCAGGCCGAACTCTTCTGGCGTGATCGTGAAGTACGTGACTTCGCCCCTCTCGAGGAGCCCGACGACGGTCTCCCCGGATAGGGATATTTCGTCCATGCCGGCTCCTCGTAGCGACGTCCCCCACGGTCCATCGGAGCGGCCGTGGACTACCACCGCGCGTTCGGCGCCCAAGCGGTTGAGCACGGGGGCGAGTTTCATGACGAGTCCTTCGGCGAAGACGCCGAGCACTTGGCCTTTCGCGTTCGCGGGATTGGTGAGTGGTCCAAGGATGTTGTAGACGGTGCGAAGTCCCAGGTCCTTGCGGACCGGCATCGCGTGCTTTATCGCGGGATGGAAGTTCGGCGCGAACACGAACCCTATGCCGATCCTCTCCACCAAAGCCGCGACTCTTGCGGCATCGATCCCGATGTCGGCCCCGAGCGCTTCGAGGACGTCGGCCGAGCCCGACGGTCTCGTGGCGGACCTGTTGCCGTGCTTGGCGACCGCGGCCCCGGCGCCGGCCGCGACGAACGCCGCGATCGTGGAGACGTTGAAGAGTTTTATCCCCGCCCCGCCGGTGCCGCACGTGTCGATGAGGCGGCCCTCGACTTTTGGGTGGATCTTGGAGCAGTGTCTACGCATCGACCTTGCAAACCCCGTTATCTCCTCGACCGTCTCCCCTTTCATCCTGAGGGCCGTGAGGAACGCGGCAAGTTGGATGTGGCTCACACCGCCTGCCATGATCGAGTCCATCGCGGCCTCCGCCTGCGATTCGCTCAAGGCGTGGCCCTCGACGACCCGGGTCAGGGGCTCGCGGATGTGGGCCGGACCCGTCTCGCTCATCGAAGGCACCCCCGCGGCATCATTCCTTGGCCATCTCCAGGAAGTTCGTGATCAACTTCTTCCCGTCCTCGGTCAGGATGGACTCAGGGTGGAATTGGACGCCTTCGATCGGGTAGCGCTTGTGTCTTGCGCCCATGACCTCGCCATCTTGGCTACGCGCCGAGACCTCGATCTCCGCCGGAAGGCTCTTCTCCTCGACCACGAGCGAATGGTAGCGGCCGCCCGTAAGAGGGTTCGTCAACCCCTTGAAAACGCCTTTCCCGTCGTGCGTTATCTCCGACGTCTTTCCATGCATGAGCGACTTCGCGTGGACGACCCGGCCGCCATAGTGATGCGCAAAGCCTTGGAGTCCAAGACAGACGCCGAGCGTCGGCGTCTCCCTGGCGATGGTCTTGAGGATCGCCGCCGAGACGCCGAAATCCCGCTCCTTCGCGGGGTTGCCCGGTCCCGGCGAGATCACTATCCCGCGTGGGGCGAGTTTCGCGACCTCGTCCGGGGTGATCGCGTCGTTCCTGTAGACGACAGGGTCGCCCCCCAATTCGCCGATGTACTGGACTAGGTTGTACGTGAAGGAATCGTAGTTGTCGATGACGAGGATGCGTGGTGGCATCTAACCGAATCCCTCCAGAACCGATGTCAGGGCTTTGGCTTTTGCCTCGGTCTCGGCCCATTCGCCCTCGGGCGTCGAGTCCGCGACGATCCCGGCCCCCGCCTGTACGCGTAACTTCCCCCGCCGCGCCGCAAGCGTCCTGATCGTGATCGCGCTGTCGAGGTTCCCGTTGAGCGAAAAGTAGCCGACGGAGCCCGCGTAGGGGCCTCGAGGCGCCGCCTCCAAGCGGGCGATGATCTCCATGGCGCGCACCTTCGGGGCGCCGGTGACCGTGCCTGCCGGAAAGATCGCATCGTAGGCGTCCAGGCAATCGAAGCCGTTTCGGAGCTTCCCTTCGACGCGGCTCACGATGTGCTGCACGTGGCTGAATCGCTCGACTTTCATGAGTTCGGGGACGCGAACGCTTCCGTACTCGCTCACCCTCCCGACGTCGTTTCTAGCAAGGTCGACGAGCATCGAATGCTCCGCGAGCTCCTTCTTGTCGGAGAGGAGGTCCCGTTTCAAGCCTTCGGTCTCGGCGGCGGTCTTCCCGAGCGGCCGCGTGCCGGCTATCGGGTAGGTCGCGACCGTATCGCCCTCGACCTGGACGAGCATCTCCGGGCTTGTCCCGATGACTTCGCGGTCGGCGAACTTCATGTAGTGCATGTAGGGGCTGGGGTTGATCTTGAGGAGGCCCTTGTAGAATTCAAGGAGGTTCCCGGAGAAACCGGCCTCGAACCCCTTTGACAAGACGACTTGGAAGACCTCGCCGTCGTGTATGCGCCCCTTTGCGGCGTCGACCATCTTGTGGAAGCGCGTTTCGCTCGTGTCGCACCTTAGGGCCGAGACGTGGAGAGAATCCTTCTTGGCGGGCGGAAGGTGCGCGATCTCGTCCGACCGGTCGTCGGCCACGCTCACGTACACGACCTTGCCCTCATCGTGGAGGTAAGTGATCCCGTCGAGGAACAACCCGTATTCGAGGAGGGGAAAACCGGAGTCGCCGTTGTCGGGGACCTTCTCGAGGCCACGGACGTATTCGTACGTCGTGTATCCTACGAGGCCGCCGAGAAAGCGGAGGTGGCTCTCGGTGGGGTGGAAGGCGGATAGGAGCGAGCGAAGGACCTCGTCGAAGGTCTCGGCGTCCGGCGCCACGTCTTGCGCCGCGCCGGTTTTCCTCAGTCTCCCATGGTGGAGGGATACCTTGCCGGCGGGTGCGAATCCGATGAAGGAGTATTTCGAAAACCGCTTGGGCCCTTCCGCGCTCTGGAGAAGGTATGCTTCGTCGTACGCCGCAAGGATCCGTTCAAAGAGTTCAAGCGGGCCCTCCCTGATGGGGAGTTCGCGGACGATCATCGACCGTAGTTATTGATGGCGAGATTTATACTTTCTTATGCGTTTTTGTACATCAATGTTCTTTTTTTTCGGCATTCTTGCGCTTCTTTGGCGAGGCCCGCTCGACCGTGATGATCGCTTTCCCGCCCGGCCAGCCAAGTTCGTTCCCTCCCAACTTGCCACGGCGGACCGTGCCACGGCGGAACCCGGGCCGCCGGCGCCCGGCCCATGCGGGGTCTGCCTGCCTGCCCGGCATCCGACGCCCGGGGCCGCGTGATCGCGAAACAAACGCCCATCGGAAATCCGGGCTTAGTTGTCCGAAACCGGACACACGTGACCGGCGCTGTCTCCGCGTCGTCATCTGCCTTAATACCGCCGGCGACCATGAAACGCCCCGATACAGTTGATCGCCAAGAAAAGCGTCAAGGTCGGAGTCGCGGGCGCGACGGGATACGCAGGAGCCGAGCTACTTCGCCTGTTGCTCGGCCACCCGGCCGTGGAGGTCGCTTCAGTCACCTCACGCACGTTCGCCGGAAAACGCGTCGAGAAAGCGCTCCCACACTTGAACGGTGCGGCGGGACTCACGTTCCGACCGCATTCAGTGGGTGCATACGAAGCAGTGGACGTGTTCTTCTCGGCGCTGCCGCACGGCGTAAGCGCCGCATTCTCGGCGCAAGTGGCAAAGACGGGCGCGAAGGTCATCGACCTCTCGGCCGACTTGAGACTCGACGAGAAGACCCATGCGGCGTGGTACGGGGGGACGCACCCCGCACCGGATCTCCTTGCAAAGGCCGTTTACGGCCTTCCAGAACTCAACCGCACGAGCATCAAAGACGCTTCCGTCGTCGCCAACCCCGGTTGCTATCCTACGGGAGCGATCCTTGCGATCCTGCCGCTTCTGGAATTCGGCTTGGCGTCGAAGACCGGGATAATCGTCGATTCGAAATCAGGCGTCTCGGGCGCCGGACGCGAACCCAGCCTTGAGACGCACTTCCCCGAGATGAACGAGAGTGTCCGCGCGTACAAGGTGGGTAACCACAGGCACACGCCGGAGATCGAAGGCGCGATCGCGCAAGTGGCGCCTGGCGCCCAAGTCACGTTCACGCCGCACATCGTCCCGATGAACCGCGGGATAACGACCACCGCCTACCTGAGGCCCGAGGGCAAGGTGGACCAGGCGATGCTGACCGCCCATTACGAGAAGAAGTACTCGGAAGAGCCCTTCGTGCGCCTCACCGAGGCGCCACCGGATTCGAAGGTCGTGAGACTCAGCAACTTCTGCGACGTGAGCGTCAAGTGGGTCGAAAGGACTGGGACCATCGTCGCGATGTCGGCGATCGACAACCTGATGAAAGGCGCCGCGGGGCAGGCCGTCCAGAACATGAACATCATGCTCGGTCTCGATGAGACCATTGGGCTTCCGAAGACCGGTGTCTATCCATGAACAAACCAGTGCTGATCGAAGGCAGTGTAGACGATGTCCGGGGTTTCACGTCTCTTGGCGTGCACGCAGGGCTGAAGCGGGCAAAGCCCGACATGGCCCTCATCGTGAGCGACGTCGAGGCGACAGCCGCCGCCGTGTACACGAAGAACGCGATCAAGGCGGCGCCCCTTCTCGTCACCAAGAAGAACCTCGCCCACTCGGGCGGCAAGGCGCGGGTAGTGGTAGTGAACGCCGGGTGCGCCAACGCCTGCACGGGCGCCAAAGGCATGCAAGACGCGGAGGCAATGGCCGGCATGACGGCGGCCGCGATCGGCGTCGACCCCTCTCAGGTCATCGTCGCGTCGACCGGCGTCATCGGACAACCGCTTCCCATGGAGAAGATCGGCAAAGGCATCGGCGCGTTGACCCTCGCTTTCCGCTCTGGCGCCAAGCCCGCGAAAGCGGAGGATGCGATACTCACGACCGACACGACGACCAAGCACGTGCTCGTCGAATCGTCCTGGAAAGGCAAGAAGTTCCGCATCGGCGGGATCGCGAAGGGAAGCGGGATGATCCACCCCAACATGGGGACGATGCTCGGATTCCTGGCAACGGACGCTGCGGTCGCGCCCGAACTCCTGCGCAGCCTCCTCCTTGAGGCGACTGAGGCGTCATTCAACATGGTGAGTGTGGACGGCGACACGTCGACAAACGACATGGCCACGGTGATGGCGAACGGCGCCTCTGGCGTCGAAGTCACGGCCGGAGCGAGCGAGACTGTGTTCGCCGAAGCCTTGGGCCTTGCATGCGTGACGCTCGCCAAGAAGATCGCACGCGACGGCGAGGGCGCCAATGCGCTCATAGAAGTCACCGTGAAAGGGGCCTCGACGGAGAAAGACGCACGGAAGGCGGCGTTAGCGGTCGCGGGATCGAACCTCGTGAAGGCCGCGGTCTTCGGCAAGGACCCGAACTGGGGCCGCATAATCGCCGCCGTCGGCTACAGCGGAGCGAAGGTCAAGCCCGAAAAGGTCGCGCTCTACATGGAGAACGGCGTGGGGCGCGTCAAGATCGCAAATAACGGCGCGGGCATCCCGGCCGACCAGAGCCTCTTGAAGAAGATCCTCATGAGCGACGAGGTCAAGATAGAAGTGGACCTCGGCTCGGGGCGCTCCTCGGCGCGCGCGTGGGGCTGCGACCTCTCGTACGACTACGTGAAGATCAATGCGAAATACACCACATAGGGACAACGCGGATCCAATGTCGCAACAACATGGTGGAAGCGTCGTGTCGCAACACGCATCGTCGCTCCCCCGACGCGGGGCCGCGCCTTCCAACGGCCGCCGGGTCACGCTTGTGAAGCTCGGCGGCCACGCGATGGAGGACGCCTCATCGAGGACAAGATTGCTCCAGGACCTGGTGCGCCTCATCGACTTAGGACTAAGCCCCGTGATAGTCCACGGCGCCGGCCCCCAGATCGACGCAGCCCTCAAAAGACAAGGGATCGAGCCGCGGTTCGTGAACGGCTTGCGGGTAACCGACGACGCCACCCTTGCGGTGGTGGAGGCCACCCTCGCCGCCGTGGGCAAATCGCTCGTCGGGGAATTGGAACGATCTTTCGCGAGAAGCGTTTCGATCTCCGGGCGCGACGGCCATACTTTCAACGCCGTGAAGAAGGGGATGGACACCCCCCGGGCCCTATCGGGGGGAGAGGCGGACCTTGGCCTCGTGGGCGAGATCAAGTCGGTGGACGTAAGGCTGGTCGAATGCCTCCTTGCCGCAGGGTTCATCCCGGTCATCTCCCCGATTTCGAGCGACGGCGCGGGCGGGCGCCTCAACGTGAACGCCGACGAGGCCGCCGCGGCGCTCGCCGTCGCCTTGAAAGCAGAGAGTCTCATACTCATGACGGACGTCGCGGGCGTCAAAGACGCGGCCGGCCACGTCCTGACTTCGTTGTCTGCCGATGAGGCGGACGCTCTTTTGAAATCAGGGGTCGCCAATGGCGGCATGGTCCCCAAACTCACCTCGGCCATCGCGGTGGTCGAGGCGGGGGTCGGCAGGGTGGTGATCACGGGAGGGACGCGACCCGATCCCCTCACCGGCGCCCTCTCGGGGAAAAACGCTGGAACGACCGTCATCGGAAGGTGGGGCACATGATGGAAAGAAGGATGAACTTCGACTACGCCCGTTTTTGGGACGAGACCATGATGAAGAACTATGCCACGCCCGGCGTCTTCATCGAGCGCGGCTCGGGATGCCGCGTATGGGACACGGCGGGCAAGGAGTATCTGGACTTCCTCGCCGGTCTCGCAGTCGCAAGCACCGGTCACTCGCACCCAATGGTGGCCGAGGCGGTCGCCAAACAGGCGAAGGAACTCATCCACACAAGCAACCTCTACGGCAACGTGCCGCAACTGCGGCTCGCCCATAGGCTGATCGGCCTCATCGGACCCGGAAAGATCCTCTTCGTGAACAGCGGCACCGAGGCGAACGAAGCGGCAATCAAGCTGGCGCGTTCATTCGGCCACCGCAAAGGTGTCGAGGCACCCGAGATAATCGCGTTCGAGAACTCGTTCCATGGAAGGACACTCGGCAGCCTCGCGGCCACCGGGCAACCCAAGTACCAGGAGCGATTCGGGCCGCTTCCTTCAGGGTTCAAGTTCGCCCGATTCAATGATCTCGCATCCGTAACTGCCCAAATCGCCGACGAGACGGTCGCGATCATGGTGGAACCCGTCCAGGGCGAGGCCGGCGTCTACCCGGCGCGCCAGGAGTTCATGAGAGGATTGAGGGACCTCTGCGACAAACGCGACATCCTGCTCATCCTCGACGAGGTCCAGACGGGAATAGGTCGCACGGGAAACATGTTCGCGTTCCAACGGTTCGGCATCCGGCCGGACATCGTCACTATGGCAAAGGGCCTTGCGAGCGGAATCCCGATAGGCGCTGTACACGCGACTGACGAGGTGGCGGCCACCTTCAAGCCCGGCGATCACGGATGCACTTTCGGCGGGAACCCCCTTTCGACGGCTGCGGCCCTGGCAACGCTCGACGTCATCGAGGAGGAGGGGCTCGTCGAGAACGCGAAGGCGCTCGGCGAGTACATGTTCGAGGAGTTGGAGATCGCGCTTGGAGGGCACGTGTCCGAGATCCGCGGCATGGGCCTTCTTTGCGGAGTGGAACTCGCAAGTCCGGAAGCGAAGGCGGTTCGAAAGAGGGCGGAAGAGAGCGGTCTTCTCGTCGGAAGCATCGGTGAATCGGTATTACGCCTTGCCCCACCGCTCATCGTGACCAAGGGCGAAGTTGACGAAGCGGTCGAGAAACTGCGGACCGCGCTGCGGCCTCGCCTGGCTCCCCGTCGCGAAAAAGCCCACGCCGCGCTTACCCATTGAATCCGCGGCCCACGACCGGACGGGACGCCTGTCCCCCGTCGCCCCGAAAGTCTATGCCGTCCCCGTCATCTTGTTCAACGTCTCGAAGGCGGCCACCATGTCCTTCTCGCCTATGACGAACATCGTGTCCTTGTAGCAGCTTATGACCTCGATGAAGTTGATGCCGCGGCTTGCGAGGGCCGACGAGAGGTAGGCCATGATGCCCGGAACCTCCTCTATGACGTCGGGGCTTGTCACGATGAGTTCGACGAGGTTCTTCTGCGTCTTGATTATCTCGTCCTCGCCGAGGATCTCCTCGATCTCAGCCGAGACCGCGCCGTCAGTGATGATGGTGAGGCTACCAGTCCCTTGGATCACGTGGAGGCTGTGGTTACGGCCCCTAAGCGCGTTCATCGCTTTTTCGAGCTTCGCGAAGATGTGCCAGCTGGGTTTGGCCGTGATTATCGCGACCTTGGTGCGGATCTCGATCTTGGAGCGGGCCAGGACTTTCAGGATCTTCTCCTCGCTTATCCCCTCGCGCGGGTCGAGTTCGTACCTGCGGCAGGCGATGAGCGCGGCTTCCTCGGACTTGACCCCTTCTTCGTCCATTATCTTCCGCGCAAGCGCCGAGAGGTTGATGATCTGGAGTTTCATCGAGTCCTTGATGGAGGGGTGCCTGTCGATGTACTCGCGGACGACCTGTGCCACGGAGGGCTTTCCTTCGCCGGTCCTCTTGCGGGCCACAGCGGCGCTACGCTCAGCTGGGAAATAAATGCGAGGCTTCCGGGCCGACCCATCTAGCCTGCATCGGAAACCGCCCCGCCTTTCCGTGTTTCCGGTCCGAATTGTCCGATTTCGGACACCCGTGTTTCAGGGGGTCCCCTTGGAGGCAAAAAGGATATCCCTTCGCTCTTCCCTCATCCGGCGCGATAGAATGGCGAAGAAGGTCGTGCTTGCGTACTCAGGCGGGTTGGATACGAGCGTCGCTATCCGCTGGCTCAAGGAGACCCACGGGCTTGACGTGGTCACGCTCACGCTCGACATCGGCCAGCCTACCGCCGGCCTCGACGATGCCGTGTCCAGGGCGAAGAAGATCGGCGCCGTCCAGACGATCGTGGTCGACGCCCGCGACGAGTTCATCCGGGAGTTCATCTGGCCGGCGGTCAAAGCCAACGCGCTCTACGAGGGGATCTACCCCCTTGCCACCGCCCTAGGGCGCCCGCTCATCGCCAAGAAACTGGTGGAGGCGGCCCACTCGGAGAACGCCGACTTCGTAAGCCACGGTTGTACGGCCAAAGGCAACGACCAGGTACGGATCGAGGTGGGCGTGCGTTCCCTGGACCCCGCGATAAAGGTCATCGCGCCGATGCGCGAATGGGTATACACCCGGGCCGAGGCGGTGGATTATGCCAAGAAACACGGGATCGTCGTCCCCGTGAAGAAGGAAAGCCCGTACTCCATCGACGAGAACATCTACGGCCGCTCCGTCGAATCAGGCCTCCTGGAGGACCCGAACGCGGAGCCGCGGGAAGACGCCTACGCGTGGACGAAGTCGCCGACGGCGGCCCCCGACGAACCGGCGACCGTCACGATCGGTTTCGAGCACGGTGTGCCGGTGAGCCTCAACGGGATGCCGATGTCGGGGATCGAACTCATAGGCAAACTCAATTCGATCGGCGGAGAGAATGGGGTGGGCCGCATCGACCACGTGGAGAACCGGCTCGTCGGCATCAAGAGCCGCGAGGTCTATGAGGCGCCGGCCGCCCTCATCCTCGTGAAGGCGCACAAGGACCTCGAGACGATCACGATCACCAAAGACGTCGCGCACTTCAAGAGCGGCCTCGAACAGAAGTTCGCGGAACTCACGTACAACGGCCTTTGGTACTCGCCCCTGATGAAGGCCATCGCGGCGTTCGTTGACGAAACGCAGAAGAACGTGACCGGGGCCGTGACCCTGAAGCTCTTCAAAGGAAGCGCGACCGTCATCGGCAAGGAGAGTCCGCACTCGCTTTACGATGTGAAGCTCGCCACCTACGGGACGGGCGACGCGTTCGACCATACGAGCGCCAAGGGGTTCATCGACGTGTGGGGCCTTCCCTCGCGAGTCGCCGCGGCAGTAGATCGCAAGAGCCATACTAGCGGACCCGACCCCAAGAAAGAGACTCTACGCGTCGCCGAAGGGCAACAAGGCGTCCGACGGTAAGCGCGCATGCCAAAACGCGTCCGAAACCCTGCGTCGCGGCGACGGCCTCAACGGGCAAGCCCCGAAAAACCTTGGGGTGGTCGTTTTTCGCAAACCACGTCCCCCTCCGTGGAGCGGTTCACGTCATCGATCGTGGTCGATGCGAGGTTCGTGAGGGAGGACGTCATGGGCTCCATCGTCCACGCGAAGATGCTTGGAAAAGCGGGCGTCCTTTCGCCGGCTGAATCAAGGCGCCTTGTCGCGGCCTTGCGGCGCGTCTGGCGGCTTCACCGTGACGGCCGATTCGTACTGGACGATTCGATGGAAGATGTCCATATGGGGGTTGAATCGCTGGTGACGCGGTTTGCCGGCCGCGCGGGCGAGAAGCTCCATTCGGGCCGCTCGCGTAACGACCAGGTCGCCCTCGACTTGCGCCTCTACGCGCGCCTACGCGCCGCCGAGGCGGCCAAAGCCACCGCCGACCTCGCAAACGCCGTATTGTCCGTCGCGGATCGCAACCGGCGCACGGTGATGCCCGGTTACACGCACATGCAGCCCGCGCAGCCCGTGACCCTCGCGCATCACCTTCTCGCCCACGCGGCGAGGTTCCTTCGCGACAGCGAAAGGTTCCTCCACCTGCGCTCGACTTTGAACCATTCGCCGTTGGGCGCGGGCGCCCTCGCGGGGACGCACCTTCCCATCGACCGATCGCGAACGGCCCTGGCACTCGGGTTCGAGGCACCCGTGGATTCGACGATGGATGCGGTCTCGGACCGGGCCTATCTTGCCGAACTGGTCTTCGCCTGCGCGCTCCACATGATCCACCTCTCGTCGCTCGCGGAGGAACTCATAATCTGGTCAGGCCCGGGGTTCGGCTTTGTCCGACTTCCTGAAACGCATACGACGGGCTCCAGCATAATGCCGCAGAAGCGCAATCCCGACGTGTGCGAGCTCATCCGGGCCAAGGCTGCCGTCGTTTCCCAACAATCGGGCGCCGTCTTGGGTGTCTTGAAGGGCCTCCCCCAGGCGTACAACCGCGACCTCCAGGAGTTAAAACCTCTCCTGACGGAGTCGTTGACGACGACCTGCCTCTCAGCGGCCTTGATGGCGGAGATGGTCTCGGGGGCCAGCTTCGACCGGGTCCGGTTGAAGCAAGCCCTCGACGCCGGTTTCCTCGAGGCGACCGACGTGGCGGAGGCGTTGGTGCTTCGGGGCGTCCCGTTCCGTAGAGCTCATCATGTCACGGGTCGCGCGGTGAGGCTAGCGGATGCGAAAGGCCACCGGCTCACAGAATTGGATCCTAAGGAGGCGGCGAGTATCTATGAGGAACTTCCCGTCGTCCTCGAGGGGTTGAAACGCGCCAGGGGAGCGACGCTACGAAATACCGCCGGCGGGCCCCATCCGGAGGCGACGCAGCGGACCCTCAAGCGCCTCCGCTCGCGTTGCGCGGCAGCGCAACAGAAGGCCCGCTTTTTCCTTCGGAGCGAACGCCGGATCGAACAGCGCGTCCTGCGACCGTGAGAGTGTCGGGGTGCGCGTCGTAATTGTCCGACGCCGTCGACGGGATCCTTACCACTCGATCGGAACGTCCCCCACGGTCGCACATGCGCGTCGCCCGTTCCCGGATGCCCTCGTCGGTCCACAATCCGCGTCGCGGAGTCTCGACTCGCTCGGCGCTTACGCCGCCAGATCGCGGCCGAAGACCTATTTTTAAATACTACCCTCTCGCTTGAACCGCGTGCCCTCCGACGGGAAGAGCGCTTTGGCGGTCATCGCACTCTTGCTCTTCGTCCCCGCGTCCGGGTGCACGACACCCACCGATTCACCTCCCGTTGACGACGTGGTCCCGCCGGTCACTGAAGACCCTTGCGCGGTCAGCGACCCGGTGAGGGCGTTGAAGTGGAACAATCCCGTCGTGGTCTTCTCGACGCCCCTTGGCAGCTTCAAAGCGGAGATCTTCCAGGAACAGGTGCCCATCACCGCCTCGAATTTCCTTAACCTTGCGCGTTCCGGCCTGTACAATGGGACCCTTTTCCACCGCGTGATCAAGGGTTTCGTGATCCAAGGCGGGGATCCCTTGAGCAAAGACGGCGACCCATCGAACGACGGCTTCGGGGGTTCAGGCACCGAGATCCCGGACGAGTTCCATCCCGACCTTTTCCACGACCAGGAAGGTGTCCTTTCGATGGCGAACTCCGGCCCCGACACGGGTTCGAGCCAGTTCTTCGTGACCCTCGCTCCCGCGCCGCAACTCGACGACCGTCACTCGGTCTTCGGGCGCGTCTGCAGCGGCCTCGACATCGTCCGGCGGATCGGCAACCTCACCACCGACCCTGCGACCCAACGCCCGAAGTCCCCACCCGCGATGAATCTTACAGTGAGCTTTCCGGGAGCGCCGACCGGCTACGTCGTGAAGCGCGAACTCTCGTCGCGGCCATACGTTGACGAGGCCATCCGGGGCGGAAGCCACAGGGTGAACGTAAGCGGCGTCAACGAGACGGATATCCGCTATTGCGCTCCACGCGGCGAGAACGACACGACCCTTTGTCCTCGGGCTATGCGGTGGCCTATCGCCGTGAAGAACACGGGGAACGTGAGGACCGTGGCGAACGTGACCATCGACTTCCCGGAGGGGTTTTTCACCTTCGTGGCCGAAGACAACGTGGGTGACCCCGGCGGGCCCCCGGTGGAGAGTCTTACGAACACATCCACGATTTCCTTCGAGGTCCCCGCCGGGCAACTCCACACCATCATCGTCCAGGCCTTCGCGGACCTACGTAACATCACCGAAGGGTACTATACGGCGACCGTGACGGTGACCGCACGGGAAGACCCGGCCGTTACCGGCCGCATACCGCTCCCGTTCCAACTTGGTGGATTGGGCGCCGCCCTCGACCAGCGCTCGCGCGTCGCTTTTGACTACGTGATCTACCTTCCGAATGG
Organism: Euryarchaeota archaeon; assembly: GCA_016207515.1. Lineage (NCBI taxonomy): Archaea > Methanobacteriati > Methanobacteriota > Methanobacteriota archaeon. The sequence continues at coordinate 31,107 of JACQPN010000001.1, forward strand.
GCTCTTGGTGGACACGTCGATCGAGAGGATCGCGAAGGATACGGCGATCCCCAAGTTCACCCAGGGGTTCCAGTTGAGGGATTCGTACTCGGCCGTCGCCATGAGTATCGACGGCCAGACGCCTGTCCCGCAGATCTACGCGCCCATCGCCGCCAACATCGCGGGTTTCCTCGTGAACGAGACCGCCGTATACCAGTTGGAGGCCATCGACGCCTATGGGATCTTCAAGCCACAGCGCCCCGAGGTGATGCAGGGGCTGCGAGTGGCTTTCGTCGTGATAATACGGGAAAAACTGGTGGAATCCGGGCCGTGACCCTAGTGGGACGTTCCCCCCGGGTGGAGGCGAGATGGCGCAAGCGACCCTGACCTTCTTCGGCGGGGTAGACGAGATCGGAGGGAACAAGTTCCTCCTCGACACCGGGAGGACGCGCGTCTTCCTCGATTTCGGGATGTCTTTCGGGCGCGAGAAGGATTACTTCAGCGAGTTCCTGCAGCCGCGCGCGCTGAACGGCGTCGGCGATTATTGGGCCTTGAACATCCTTCCACGGATACCGGGCATATACCGCAACGACTACCTCTCCCACCAAGGCCTGCCAAAGGAGGAGCGCGGCCTCGACGGCGTGATCGTCACGCACGCTCATATGGACCACATCGGCGACATCCATTTCCTGCGAGAGGACGTGCCCATCGTCGCAAGCGACGCGTCGTTTGGCATCATGAAAGCACTCGAAGAGGTGGGAAGCGGCGACGAGTACCTGAACTTCAAGCCGGCTTTCAGGGTGGGCTTAGGAAAGAGCGGAAAGACCATTCGCCAAAAGGATGTCGCCACGATCCCGCGCCCGACGCTCACTTTCGGCGTCAATGAGCAGGCCATCGGCGACGTGAAGGTGCGCGGGACGCCCGAAGACCATTCATTGCCCGGGGCGCACGGGATATTCGTGGATGCGGCGACGACTCGAATCACCTACACGGGCGATTTCCGGTTCCACGGGAGGCATGGCGGAAAATCGATGGCGTTCGTCGACGCTGCCCGTGCGTTTGAACCGGATTACCTGCTCATCGAGGGAACCCGCGTCACCGACGATGCGGGCACATCCGAGGGCGAGGTCGCCGCGGAGATCGCGGGGACGATCCGTTCGACGCCCAAGTTGGTGATCGCCAACTGGCCCGTGCGAGACACCGACCGCCTCCTGAGCTTCTACGACGCGGCCAAGAGCGCCGGGCGTAAGCTCTGCGTGAGCAGCAAGCAGGCCTTCGTCCTACAAGAGCTTCGGGCCGCCGGTGAGACCGAACTCCCCTCCCTCGACGACCCGCATCTACGCATCTACATTCGCAGGAAAGGGTGGGGACTCTGGGGACGGGCAGGGATTCCACAGGAGCTTGCGCTCCAAGATTACGACACCCTGGAACGCACCTTCGCGACACATAGGAACGCGATAATGGCCGAAGGGGTCCGCGATAGGCCCGAGGATTATGTGGTGCGGCTTGATTTCTTCGAGCTCGCCGAACTCATAGACCTGCAACCGCCGCCAGGGTCCGTCTACATCCGCTCGGTCACCGAACCCTTCGACGAGGAGATGAAGATCGACAAGGAGCGCACCGAGAACTGGCTCAAGCACTTCGGCCTCTTCCCTTACGTCCAAAGGCACGCTTCGGGCCACGCTTCGGGCCCGGAGCTTTGGAACGCGATAAAGGCGATCGAGCCTCGGACCGTAGTGCCTATACACACCGAGCGCCATGACCTGTTCGTGAAGAACCTCGAACCACTAGGGATAAAGGTCGCCCGACCGCAAAACGCGCTTCTCGGCGGAAAACCGATGGAGTTGTAGTACCATGGAGGCGTGGCGCAACGGGGGCGTAGCACAATGGAGCCGTGGGCGAACGGAGGCGTGGAAGAACAGGGGCGTACGAGAATGGAGCCGTAGAAAAATGGAGGCGTAGAAGGGTGGCCGAAGACGATGCGCTGTTCGCCGTCATCGACAGGAGCGTACGCTCCAGCGCGCATCTAGTCGCCGGCGAATTGCTTTCGGGAGCGAAAAAGGCGGCCGTTTTCAGATACGCGGACCGCCGGCTCGCAAAGGAGCTGGACGCTGCGAAGCTCGACTTGGAAGCCGTGGGCCGCTCTCGACCCGGAGACCCCGTTCCGGATCTCAGGTTCCTTCCATACCAACGCCAGGACGACACAAAGTGGTCTGAGTATCCGCATTTCTACATCGAGATGCCATGGCCGGGAAAAGGAATCAACGACAATTCGGCCAAGCTCATCGGCCACATGGCGAAGGCGAAGGCGCGGCCCCGCGGCTACGTGATGGGCGTCTACTTCTGCTTCACACAGGCACCCCCGAACGCGCATTTCCCGCCCGTCGATGTCGGAGCCTTTCGCGAGAGTGAAGCATTGTTGAAGAATCAGATGGCGGCCGGAGGCGGCACGCTCCTGTTCGAGGGCGAGGACGCGACCGTGCAGCTTCAGGGCGCGGCGGCCTTGATGAAAGTGATGATCTGGCGATAGGAATCGTGATCAAGCCGATTTTGGGATGCAGCCGTCTGAGGGATAGGACGGGCAAGCGTCCGTGAACAGGTCTCCGTGATGGCCATGAGGCGCGAAGAAGGGCCGGGGAATCCGGATTGGTGCCAAGGCCGCGATTCCCTGTCTCCGGCTAACGGCGCCGAATCTCGCGACGTCGTATGATGTCGTCCTGCCAAGGGGCAACCTGAAGTCGTCACCCCCTCTGGTGACGCCGCGTTCTTCAAAGACGTACGAAGCGTCCTACATGTGGCGGAAGGTTTGGGGGACAGCGGAGGTAAGGCTCGATTCAAATTACAGGCGTTGGGCGTTCTTGGCTTGCTCTTGACTGCGAGCCTGCCGCTCGACGTCGTCAAGGCGCATCTTCCCGGTGACGATTGCGACGTGCGCCCGGGGATGAGTATCCAATCCAACATTGACGCTTCGCCTCTGAACGCCCGCCTCGTCATTTGCGCAGGAATTTACGCGGAATCGCTTTTCATCAACAAGAACGGCCTGACGCTTGACGCCCCCTCGGGCGCTGTCCTTGACGGGGCGATCCTGAGTGGCACGAGGTACGGCGTCCGGATCGCGAACGGCGTCACCGGTTTCACGCTCCTCGGCTTAGAGATCAGGAATTTCGACGACCTCCTCCGCACGGACGATCCCTCAAGCGGCATCGTGGCGCTCGGAGCGAGTACGGATGTGAGGCTTTCCCGCGTGAACGTGCACGACAACGCGTGGACGGGAGTCCTTTTCGCGAACGGGACCGGCACCCGCTGGACGATCGAGAACAGCACGTTCGCGAACCACCGGCTCGCGCACGTTTTCGCGCAGGATGCGAAGGACGTCGAGATACGGAACAACACGTTGATCGGGAGTCAACACTCGATGATCGTGCTTCGCGGGAAACAGGGCTCGATCTCAAATAACGTCGTGACGGGAACAGGGACCACTGGCATCCTCGTCGGGCCGAGTTTCAACCAAGCCAAATGGTCTCAAGGTTTGAAGATCCACAACAATACTCTCACTGGAAACCGTACTCACGGCGTTTGGGCCTTGGGTCTTCAGGATGGGATCATTCGCGACAACGTGGTGAACGTGACGGGGGCCGCGATGACCCTTGGGGGAAACCCAGAGGACATAGTCATCCTGAAAAACGCCGGAGCCCCGATCGTGGAGACCAAGGAAACCAAGGCCGCGCGAAAGACTTTCAAGAATGGATTGGCCCCCGATTACCGGCTCCAGACGTGGGATCTCGCCGTGATCTCCTGCGAGTGGTTCGTTTGCGCGCTTGGTGCGCACCCCGTTGGTTTGGACAACTCTCGCGTCCGAATATTTAGAGCCGTCTTCTCCACGTGAAGAGTCGTAGGGACGTGTGGAGGGGGCCTCCCATCGGCGTGTCTTTTCGAGGGGCTGGTCGGTCTGTTCACGGGCCCGTTCTCGTGAACGCCGCTACCCTATGTACTTCAGATCCTCATCGCTCGGTCCCTGGCTCGCCTTCTCCAGGTCCCTTAGCTGTTGTGCGAGTTTGTCCATCTGCTCGGCTCTCGATTCGAGGTCTTTGAAATCGATCTTGACGCCGAGAAGATGCGCGAGCACTTCCAAGACGGCCTGGGCGCTCTTCGGGTCGACGAGGTAACCGCTCGTCTCGCCCATGAGGCAGACACCGTCTAGGCCGCGCTGCATGCCCATGCCAAGAAGGAGGCCGGATGCGCCGACGATGCCGCCGCCGGGCTCGTTCTTCCTGAACACGACCTCGTACTTTTTCATCTGCTTGACGAGCTCCTTGCTCGTGGCAGCACCGAGGACTCGCGGTTTCTCCTGTGTCCGGCCGGTGCCGTATCCACCGAGCGTGTAAAGCTCCTTGACGCCCCATTGTCCAAGGTACGAGAGGATCGCGTCGGCCAAGGCGTATTGGCCGTCGGCCGTGAGGCCCTGGTAGTCGCCGATGAGTATGATGAGGTCGTTTCGAGCGGCTCCCTTCGCCGTGTAGTAGTAGAGCTCGTTGTTGACGAGCCGTATCGTCCCGTCCGGTTGCACCAAGACCTGCGGTGGGAAGTACTTGGACGTGATCTCGGCGAACTTCTTCGCCTTCAACTCGGAGATGAGATGGTCGGCGGCGAGTTTCCCGACGTTTCCCACACCGGGAAGCCCCTCGATGAGGATGGGGTTTCGCACTTTCGGCTTCGAGAACTGCGTTATCTCGACGTCCTTCATCGGTTCTCGTTGGGCCTTGGGTTTTGCCATCTATTTCCCCTCCTCGAGACGGCGCAGTTGGCGCCGGTATTTCCCGAACCTGTCCTCCGGCGAGTACTTTGCCGGGCCGGGTTTTCCCGTGTTACCGCCGCACGACGGGCACGCGGGTTTCATGGTGTAGATTCCGCACTTGCGGCACTTGTTGAGGGTCATGCGGCCGGTTTCTCGGTCGGGACTTCCCTGCTGAAAGATGCCTCGCCGCCGTGTTTCTTCATCTCGTTCACGATGCGTTCGGCCGCCTTCCTCAGTTCGTCCTCGGCGACCTTGTAGTCGGGCGCTTTGACCTTGATGAGGTACCTGGGTGCTCCGAGGTACTTGAGCGTTATCTCGACGTCCTCGTAATCGGAAGTCCCTGCCTTCTCCAAGGCGGATTTCAGTTTCTTGACGCCGTCGGGGGCGTAGCTCGTGAGGTCCAAAACACCCTTGACCTCCACGAACGGGATAGAGATGTTGTCCTGGGCGATCTTCACGAACCTCGCGACCCACGCGCCGTCGATGCCTTCGCCCTTCAATTCCTCCGGGCTCGCGGCGGCGGTCTCGAAAGCACGGTAGAGTGTCCCGAACTTCTCGACGAGAAGCCCGCCGATCTCCCGGTCGGCCTTCTCCTTCGGGATGTTCAGTTCGGTCGCCAGTATCTCAAGGAGTTTCGAGGCCTTCGTCTCGTTCTTCCACTCCGAGATGCTCTCCCGCCGTTGGTGTTCATTGACCTTCTTGAGCGACAGGTCGACGTGGCCTTTCGAGCGGTCGACGCCTATGACCTTGCAGACGACCTTCTGGTTCTCGCGCACGTGGTCTCGGACGTACTTGACCCAGCCCGTGGCGATCTCTGCGATGTGGATGAAGCCTTCCTTTCCGGGGTACTCCTCGAGGACGACGAAGGCGCCGAAGTTCTTCACCTCTCTTACGGTGCCGACGACGAGTTCTCCTTCCTCTGGAAAGTCCCCCTTCGAGGACATCACTCGACTTCTCCGACAACTTCGCCCTTGAGTTCGGCGAGCCCACCCGCCGGTTGTGCGAGGTTGCTGCCGCAGACGAGGCAGTTCACGACCGTCGACGCCTTGTTGAAGAGCACTTGGTCGTTTCCGCAGTCAGGGCATTTCACTTTGAGGAACTTCGATACGGTCCCCGGGAATCTCTCTTTGGCCATTTGGATCACTCCACCAGTTCGAATTTCTTGGCGCGTTCCGACGGCGGTTGATGCGCCTTCTTGCAGACCTTGCACCTGTACCTCAGGTTCACGCGCTTCGTCGGTTTTTCGCGGCCCTCCGGTTTCGGACGCGGGAAACCGCGGTAACCGGCGGTCGCCCGCCTGAATCGCCGCTGCCCTTGCTTCAACTCCGACGTGCGTCGTTTCTTGACGCGCTCGACGTCGTGCTGTTGGTGCTTTTTGCAGTTGGGGCAGTATCGGGAGATAGCGCGGGGAAGTTTCACCATCGGATTACGCTCCAGCGGGGCGAACTCAATATATAAGCTTCGCGCCCGAAGTAAACCGGTTAGCGGATAACCCCTATTTATGCCTTCTTCGGTAGTGAATGGCCTCGGACAAGGAGGAATACGCCGCGTAGAGCGAGCCCGCGGCGACCGCCACGACGAGGCTCATTACCGAAAACGATGGCCACGGTTTCGTGCCGCGGTCTCCCCAATCGGCCTCGAAATGGTCAGCGAAGTATCCGGCCGCCGTATCCGAGTGCAAGACGATGACCGCTTCACGGTTGCGCTTGAATGACGCCTCCCCCAGGTTCGCGCTTCCGACCCAAACGGCGTCGGAATCGAATATGAACCCCTTGTTGTGGATCTTCGACAATCCGCCGAGGACGGCGAGGCGGGCCTCCATCCTTGCAACCCCACGCTCATCGATATCATGCAACGTCGCAAGGTTGGAGTCCGGATCCGAGTCCGCGTACTTCGAATCCATTAGTAGCCGCACGCGCGTCCCGGCGGACGCAGCGGATGTTAGCCCTTCGAGTACCGCATTCTCATCGTCACGCCAGCGGGGCGGCACTTGGAGATGCTCCGCGTCGATGGAGAGCGATGAGTCACGTATGAGCGAAGAGAGCCTTTCGAGCACCATCGGGGCGGGAGAGAAAAAGGTCTCGACCGAACCTGCGTCGGGGACGAGGGCCGGTAGGCCCCGGACACGGCCTTCACCGTCCGGCGCGCGAGGACAATCGGCGCGTGGTCTCGATGGTTCCAAGACGCGTACCCCTCCCGACGCGCCGCCCGTGTCTGTCATGAAGATCTCCTCGAAGCGCGCCGCGACCTCAGCGCTTTCAACGACGACGCCCCAACCACGGTTGCCTTGCCCCCGCACAGGGTAGCCCGTCGGACCAAGGTTCTCGGAGCCCACAAGGACCCTCGCGTGGTCCACGACAATGTACTTTGCATGCATGCTCGCGAAGGAATAGCTTGTGGCTCCGCCGGTGAGGGTCACACGCACGCCGCTGGCCAATGCCGTTTCAATGAAAACACGTTCCTCGTCCGCGATTCCGCCGACAGGAGAGCCGTCGAGAAGCATCTCCACCTCCACGCCGCGCCGGACGGCGTGGCAAAGGGGCGCTAGGATGTGGTCCCCGCTGGCGACATAGCTGGATAGGAGCAGGCTGGAGTTGGCCGATCCGACTACGTCGACAAAGGCGGAATATGACGTCTCGGGCGCGGTGAAGGTATGGACCGACCCGGGCTCGAGGGAAACGGCTTCGGGTGGTGCGAGATGGCCGGCGCTTGCGGTCCCGCTCAAGAGTAGCCAAAGGCCGAGTGCGAGAAACGGGGACACTCACGTCGACCGTGATCACGGCCTAAGGCGTTTTTCCCGCAAGCGTCGAACGCCGATGGGCGAATGCCAAATCACCTTCGTTGAAGCGTCAGGTTTATTGCGTTCACATTGTTGGGGTGACGACGCGACGAGGTAGGTCGCGTCCCGTAGCCAAGCCAATGTGCGGATATTCGTCCCGTTTCAGTTCGCTGGCTACATAGCAGCAGTCTGGACACGTAGCCAAGCATTGCGAGGGCTCGCTGACGCTCGCCCTCTTATGGCTTGGCTACGTAGTAGACGGATTTGGACACGTAGCCAAGCCAGGATATGGTACAGGCCTCCTAAGCCTGGGATCGTGGGTTCGAATCCCACCGTGTCCGTCAAAGGGGGAAGCGGCATCACACAACGGGTACGTCCGGGTGACTCGTCGCATGCCGCGCAACGTCCCCACTACCTTTACGCGTTGGAGGCAATCGCCGGGATCCGGTCGCCAGGTTCAAGACCATCGTGCCGCTTGTGACACCTCGACATGGTCAAGTCCCGAGGCCTGCCAGCGCCCTTCACAGGTACAGGCCCGCTGCGGCTCCTGGAGATCGGCGCGGGAAAGAGAAGCGATCTCGACTCGTGGCCCGAGGTCGCGGCCGCGCGCGCAAGCCTTAGGAGAATCGAGCTGGTCCGAAACGACATCGTGCCGTTTGACGGCGTGGACGTCGTCCACGACCTTTCCAAACGGCCGTGGCCGTTCCGGGACGCCGAGTTCGATGGCGTCGTCGCCGTACAGGTACTGGAACACCTCGAAGACCTTGGTGAGGTCATGGAGGAGATCTGCCGCATCGTAAAGCCTGGTGGGCGAGCCCTCGTGGAGGTGCCCTACGCCTTGAGCAAGGCGTATTTCCAGGACTTCACGCACAAGACGCCTTTCACGGAGAACACGTTCGATTACTTCGCCCCCGATGGCGAGGCCCCACCGTGGAGCGATTACAACTACTACTCCCGGGCTCGCCTTCGCACGAAACGGCTTGAGGTGATCCCCGACCTCGCCCCGTTCATGGGTGTAGGCCCGCATGGAATCGAGAAATACCTCGGCAACGCGACCCTACGGGCCACCCGCTTCCTTTTCGACCGTGGCCCGCTTGCCATGCGCTTCGTCCTTGAGGTCGTGGGGCTGAAGGGTTGAAGGCGGTGATGGTCTACCAGACGCCCCATCCCGTGCATCGCGATTGGGCGCAGGCCGCCGGGATGGCGCTCCACCCGTGGCTTCCCCGCCCGGGGCCCTACCCGGCGATTCCGTTGAGGGACCTCGATGCGGCCCTCCACGTCCCGAGGTGCGACGTCGCCGTGGCGGAAGGGGGAGGCCCCGCTGGAGCTTGCGCGCTTGCCAACCGCATCGGCCGTGTCAAACGGGCGGTCGTACTCGCAGCCGATGAGACGTGGTCGCGTCTCCGGCGAGGCGTCCCGTCCCCGCTCCCCCGGGGCGAGCGGTGGTGGTGGCGCGCATTCTCGGGCTGGCTCGACGGCGCGATAGCCGTGAGTCCCTACGTGAGAGACGATCTGAAGGTGTTGCTACCAGACCTTCCGGTCGAGGTCGTCCGACCCCATGTCCTCCAGGATGTCAGAAAGTCGCTCGAAACCATCGAGCCCGCGCTTGAAGGGTCGAAGATCCTCCACATCTCGCATGCGTCGGGCAAGAACGGGACCGCGGTCCTCATGGAAGCGTTCGCTGAGGTAAGGCGACACGTGCCGGCTGCGGAGCTCCACATCATTGGTGACGCGCGCGGCACCTTCGGGGACCGCCCTTCGGCCGGCGTAGTGGAACATGGTCGCGTCGAATCGATTGCACCACTCCTTCGAGATAGCGCCCTCTTCGCGCTCCCTGGCCTAGGCCAGGCCTCACCCGTGTCGACCCTTGAGGCGATGGTGGCAGGAGTCCCAGCGCTCGTATCGACGGAGACCGGGACCAAGGACATCGTGGCCGGGGTCGACACTGGGCTTGTCGCGGGAACGGGCGTGGATGCCATCACGGAGGCGATCTTGGATTACCTGGAACTTGGTTCCGACAAGCGCCGCGAACTAGGCCGGCGCGCCCGACGTCTGACGTCGGACCTCACGCCGGAGAATCAGGGGGCCTCCTTCGAACGCGCCCTCGCCTCGCTCGCGGCCGTCGACTAGACGCTGGAGCGGACGGGCCGATCGCCCAAAAATTCATAACCGACGCACCGGCTGCCTGTCCGGTCGGTCTTGGAAGATTTCCAGCTTCTCCCACTTCTCCTTGCGTCGCGCGGGCGGTTCCATTCGCCGGACGGCGCGTTACTCGAAGGCGACCCTGGTGACGTGGTGAAGCAAGCCGCGGGCGGCAAGGCCCTGTACGTGATAGACGCGGACGGGATCGCCTCGAACAAACCGAACCTCAGACTACTCAAAGCGGCGTCGCGTAAGGCCGAGCTGTGGGTGGACGCCGGTCCTCGCTACGCTGACGACGCGATGGATCTCTTCGTCGGCGGCGCGGACAGGGTCACGGCGCGTTGGTCGAAGTTGCGATCCGAGGACGAACTTGCGGAACTCGCTGAACTCTCCGAGGACGCCTACCTAGGCGTCGAATACGATGGGGGTTTCCGGCAGAATCCGGGGATGAAAGCGACCGCGGAGCGCGACATGCGGGAGATCGCGACGAAGTTCGGCGTCGGTGTCGTGGTCGTCGACTTGAAAAGCGGCGCTGGATCCGGAGCCCCCTCGAGGGGCGTCGTTTCAGCTTGGGAAGGCTTCAACGGCCGCAAGTACGCCCTCGGAGGGGACTTCGACGAACACTCGATCGCCGACCTCCGAAGCCTCGGCTTCTCCGGCGCCATCGGGACTCGGAGATGATGGAAGTTGGACGAATACGAGATGGCTTTGGCCCTCGCCTTCAAGCGGCGCGGGAAAGGGACGCTCACCGAGGCGGAACTGCGCCAGGTGCTGAGTTTCGAGCTCAACTGGTACACCCCGACGGACGCCCGGCGCTTCATAGACGAAGTCCGCCGGCGAGGCCTCGTCAAGGAGGACGGGGAGTTCCTCGTCGTGGCCTCGGCGGCCGGTCCCGTCGACGCTCCGCTAGATTTCAAGCCCCCGCGGCCCAGTGCGCTTGACGCACCGTCGGTGCGCGAACGGATAGCCCTTCTTCCGGAGTCAAGCGGTGTCTCGACGGTCGAAGTGGGCGAAGCGTTGGCCTCGCTCGAGGCGCGGACTCGCGGCCTTCATTCAAGGGATGCCCTCACGTTGTTCGTTCTCGCGCGGCATGGCGTCGACGTCCGGTCGCTCGCGCGTGAACTCTCCGACGAGATCCTCCGCTGAACAGGGCGCCCTCCCGCGCACTTTCGCGCCCCGTCGCGCCGATCCTTACATCCACCCGACACCCCAGAGCGAAACGAGTACGGGCACGATGAGGACGCCGAGGAGATTTGTCCTGCGGACCCTTGCGACAAGCGGCACGGTCCCGAGACCGCCGCAAACGAAGTACAGGAGCAGTCCGGAAGCCCCGGTGAAAAGGAGCACGAAGACGGCCGTCAGGGCGAGGCCGAGGAGAGCGACCCGTCTTGCGCCTCCGCCCGCGATTAGACCTACCAGGGCGCCCGAAAGCGAGACCGCAACCACGCCCCCCACGACCATCGCCGTTGCGGCCCCCACGAGCACCCCGATCACTGCAGGGCCGGGCAGGAGATCGGCCCAGGAGAGGTCGATGGCCAAGCGTGAAAGCGCCGCCGCCTCGCCGGAACGCGTACTTCCAAGGAGAAAGAGCGCACAAAGTGCCGCAAGCCCGTTCGCCGCTTCGGCGGCGGAGAAGCGGACGATGGAGCGTTCGGCGTCGATCTCCGAGGGGGACAAGAGCGTCGCCGCAGCGGCCGGCGTGACGCCCGGAAGGAGACCGACGATCGCCCCCGCGACCGCGCCGCACGCCGAATCGCCAAGGAACTCTTTCGTCGGCTGGGCCGCCTCGAAGAGTTGTTGGCGCCGCTCTACGGGGGCCGCATCGAGAGCCAAAAGCAACGACGGGAGTCCGAATAGGCCCGCAAGGACCGGGAAAATGGGGGAGGATGGGAAACCCACGGGCGATTCGACGTGGACGAGCGGAAGCAACAGACCGAGAAGACCGCTCGCAACGAAGAGGAGGGCGCCGACGAAGATCGCAAGAAGGCGCGACCACGGCCCCACCCAGTAAGAAACGGAACCTCGAACGCGCAACTGATCCCCCTCGCCGATGTCGTCGAGCCATCCTATGTCGTCCTCGACTCTTACGCGACCGGTCGGGGTTTCGAGTACGAAGCCACGTTTGGACACGGCATCCACCGTCCCCGTCACGGTGAGTCCCGTGACCGGCGTCTGCCTCGAGAAAGCGCCATCGCCGCGAACTACCCCGAACGGGCACGGCGTGATCACTCGGCGATACGGCACGGCGCCCTTCTCCGTGACCACCAAGGCGATCGTCGCGCATAGAAGAAGCGCGGGAAGGGCCGAACGCAGGTCGCTTGAAGCCGTCGATGGAGGGAGGAAGATGGACGCTCCCGCGAAAACGAGGAGGAGACCGATCGAAAGGCCGGCGAGGCTGCCTGCGACGGAAAGCGTCACGGCCTCGTGGAAGCGGCCGCTGAGGAAGAGCTTCTGGGCCGGCAGAGCCGATAGCGCCTGCCGCTCGTCGTAGGCGCCAAGGATCGTCCCAGGGACGATCGCCCCCATGGCGCCGGCCATCGAGAAGGCGACGAGAAGGGCAGAGCTCTCCTGGATCGTGAGCGTGGGAAGTTGAGCCAACATGAAGGGGATGGAGGCGAGGCCGAACAAGGCGAGAGTGTTCGAATGGAATCCGGGAACGAGGCCAAGGACGCTGCCTGCGAGGGCGGCGCCTACGAGAAGGGCGGTGTACGACGCCGGGTCAGTCATCGCTCCCCGCAGGCGTGCCTCGGTCGTCGCTATCTTTCGTCGACGCGTTCGGCCAGAAGCCTTCGGCGGCCTTGACTTTCAAACAGTACTGGGCGGTGGCTGGCCTGTACTCGGTGACGCCGGTGAACCGCATGGCGCCGGAGAAAGCGAGTTCGCTCGTGATGCGAACGCATATCCGATGGCCGCCGTCGAGGTCCTCGATTCCTTCGCCATCCTGCGCCATGACCCCAACGACGGTCACCGTGCGGCCCAGGATACGCGGCGCTTGCGCGTTGAGTTCGGCCACCGTGAGAAGGGATCGCACCTTGATCGTCCGGAGCGAATCGACGTTGGCAAAGACAACCACGCCGTCAAGGCCGGTGGCCACACGGCCGCGCGCCTCGATGAGTTCGTCCTCCAAGACGGGCACTATCGCGGGAAACGACAGCTTGGCCGTCCCGCCGGCGGTGTCCGCGATCGATAACATCGTGTGCCCGGTGCGTCCGACCCGGGCGTCGACGACGTGACCTCGCACGGAGACGTCCTCGCCGACGCGGGATTGGAGGCTTGCGAGGTCCACGATCTCCTCCCTGCGGCCCACGTTCGAGCCGAGGAGCGCCGCGAGGGCGACGATTGCAAGGAGGAACGCGACTTGGAGGTTGCGCACCTTCCCGGACGGGCCTTGGGGCGCATATTTCCTTTTTCCCGGGGGAATCGGCCGCCCCACCGGAACAATGCCAGTCACCCACGGGAGTTGGGGACAAGGAAAAACAAGAAGGTTTAATGTGCGTCGGTCCGTCCTCATGATAGGAACACGCGGGGCGCTTGAGAAATGTTCGAATGGGTATTCCCGGTACTCGACATCATTCTGGCCTCCCTCACTTCGGCACTTCTTTTGAGCTTCAGGAACAGTTCCGAGGCGCGCGTCAGCGCCGAACGGATGAAGACGCTCTACGGGCGCCTGCGGATCGGGCTTCTCCTAGTCGTCCTCGGACTTCTCATCAGCATCACGAACACGGCTTTCGCGGCCGGCCGGGGAGAGGCAGAACGTGACCTCGTCCGGATGGCGATCTACCCGATCTATTATGTCGGCGTGGTGCTCATCGCCGCTTCCACGTGGTACCCGGCGCCAAAGGCCCGCGACCGCCTCGACATGGAAGGGGGCGGCATCCCATCGCGATAAGCCTCTTCGACGCGATCTCCATCTCGCTCGAACTTGTGATGGTGATGAACCTGCTATCGATCGCCGCGAATTTTGCCGGTTCGGCCAAGGCTCGCGTCTCCGCCGAGCGCTTCTTCAACGGGTACAAGAGTTTCCGTTGGGGGATCAGCTTCATCCTCTTCGGAATCGCGATCATCGCGGAGGCGGACGCAGTGCGCTACACAGCCGGCCTTTCCCTCGACGATCCGGCCTTCACCTCCATCATCATCGCGGGGCAGGTGATGGTCGTCGCCGGCATGTCGATGATAAACGGCATCATCCTCTCGAACAAGTACGACAGGCCCCCGCCGGACCTGCGTCCGACCGCATGATGGGGCAGGGACCTACACTTCGACGAGGTCGCGGCCGGCCGTCGTCAACATCTTGCACCCGGTCTTCGTGACGACGACGTCATCCTCGATCCGGACTCCGCCCCATTTCGGGACGTATATCCCCGGTTCGACCGTGAACGCCATCGTCTCCTCGAGCGTCGTGTCGCTCAGCGCCGCGATGCGACCGCCGTCATGCACGGCCAATCCGATGGAATGCCCCGTCGAGTGGATGAATCGGCCCTTGTACTTCGTCGAGTTGATGACCTTCTCCACCGCCATGTGCACGTCCGACGCCTTCGCGCCGTGGTGGATCATCTTGAACCCGACCTCTTGGGCCTCCTGGACTATCTCGTAGACCGTCCGCATCTCCTTCGTCGCTTTCCCGAAGACGAACGTGCGGGTGATATCCGACGCGTACATTTTGTAGAACGCGCCGAAGTCGCAAAGCACGTAGTCGCCTTTCTTGAGACGCCGCTCCCCGGGGCTATAATGGGGCTCGGCCGCGTTCTCGCCGAACGCGATTATCGTCTGGAAACTCGGGCCTGACGCGCCGTAACGCTGCATGCGGTCGTTTATCTCCGCCGAGAGCTCCATCTCCGTCATACCGGGGACGAGCATCTTCGGGATCTCGTCGCCCACCTTGGAGACGAGCTTGCATGCCTTTCGCAGCCTCTCAAGTTCCACCTCGTCCTTGTAAAGGCGCGCCTTCATCACGGCGTCGGTCACGTCCACGAATTTGCGCCCGGGAAGCGCCTTCTTGAGGTAGAGGAAATTCTGGTGAGTGAGTTCATGCGCGTTGATGCCGACGGTCTTCGCTCTCCCCACGGATTTCTTCAGATGCTCCGTGCGCTCCTTGCCGGTCGTGAAAACGAGCACATCCGCCTCGCGACCCTTCCTCGCCGATTGTTCCTCAAGAAGCGATGACAAGACCTGGCACGAGCCGTCGCGGTGAAGGACCGCGCCACCGCCCTCGAAGAGGCCCCCTTCGACGAGGTCGGTCGCGTAGAAGAAACTCATGTCCATGTGCGGCGCTTCGGCGTTGAAGAGCACGATGGCGTCGACGGTCTTCGGGGCGCGCTTGAAGATGGACTTGATGCGGGACTTCATGGTATCCAGACGACAACGTTTGGCCGTCAAATAAAGGGATGCTCCATCTTGACCCCCGCCGGTCGTGAGCGCTTCGTGAACGTGCGGCCGGGGCGGGATTTGAACCCGCAGGACCTGTCACGATCCCTGGATCTTCAATCCAGCGCGTTGACCTGGTTCCGCCACCCGGCCGGGAGATTGTGGCCAACCTCCGGGACAACATTCGACCTGGGAAACTCTTAAGTTCTTTCCCGATCTAATGGTACGTAGACCTGTCACGGTCCCGGACTTTCGGTCCGGAAAACGGGGCTCGCGTTCGCGGGCCCCGGGTTTTTTCGTCAGGCGACGGTCTTCCAGGAGGCGGCATTCAGCGCGGAGGCCGAGTCGCTAACATTCTTTAGTTCTTCGGCCCAAGGTCAACGCATCAGGTTCGGCGTATCCCAGAACGCGATAGTCGTTGGGGCCGTCACGCCCTTATGGGCGACATGGCCTGCGGTTGCGGCTACGCCCCAAACGGCGGTGAGTCGAAAAATCACTACTCTCCGCCTCTTCGCGGCTGTTCCATGTGGGAATAGAAGCGGCGGTCCAGTTCATGAAGAATTCGCCGGAGCTCGTGCGTAATGTAGCCCCCGACGAATAGGACCGCGCCTCGCGCCCCGGTGGCCGCCGCCTAGCGTGTCACGGCAGGGAAGGAGCGTGGGTAACGGGGTCGCCGCTTCCTCGGTTCGCCGCCACTATCGGTCCTCTTCCTTCTTTCTGCGCCTACGCCATGCGACGATCACCAGAAGCGCGGTCAGTAGCCCCAACGCGATGGCGCCGTAGACGGTCCATGGTAGGCCGCCGCGTTCGGTGGGCGCTTCGCCCGTGACATTGCCCCCAAGAGCGGATGATCCCGCCACGTCTTGACCCGCGCCCGCACTCTTTTCGGCGCCGCCCGACAAGCCCGCCCTTGATATTGTCCCTGGTGCGACCACGGTCCAAGTGGCGGGTAAAGTCAAGTTACCAACCGCAACGGGCACGGTCTGGGCGCCCATGGTCGGGTTGGCTTGGAACGTGACGGAGGTCTCGGCGAGCTTCACTTCGTTTCCGAATTCGTCGAATCCTGTGAGATTCACTGTGACGGTCGTGTTTGCTTCCACCGTTTCCGGGGCGTCCACTACGAGCCGAGCGAGCGACGACGGCAGGATCTGGACTCTCACCGTGGCCCCCACCGCGCCTGACGCTTGCGCTAGCCGCGCCGTGATGGTGTAGTTTCCGGCTTTCGTGCCGGGCTGCAGGATGGCTCCGGTGAAGTTCCCGGCGCCGTCCGAGACCCCCCACTGGATGGCGCTCGCGGCCAAAGGCACCTCGTTTCCAAAGGCGTCCTTCGCAACGGTCGCGTAGGGGATTGGCGTGGCGTTGCCGGCGGTCAACAGGAGGGCGCCGTTGAGGATTACAAGTGACGCCACCGGGCCAGGGCTCACCGTCACGGTCGCGGTCGTCGACACTCCGCCGGCTGATGCCGTCACCGCCTTGGTCCCGGGAGACGTCCAGACGAAGCCCGCGTCCAGGGCTTGGAGATCGGGCGTTGAGCCCGGCGCATCCCATGTGACGGCGGCGATGGTGACGACGTTGCCGTAGGCGTCGGACGCACCACGCACCGTGCAGGAGGCGGTCACGCCCGCCGTCGCGTTTGCCGGACATGAGAGCTTGAAATCGGAGAGCGGGCCCGAAACGACCCGAACCTGCGCGGAAGCAGTCTTGCCTGCCCCCGTCGCCGTGATGAGGTAAGTACCCACGGTCGCGGGGGGCGTGAAGAGGGTGACGCCTCCGTTCGCCTGCGAAAAGCGTCCGGAAGGCGAACTCCACGCGAGCGAGGGATCGCCGATCTTGTTATGATGGATGTCGTGGGTCGCCACGATTCCGCAAACGGTCGCGTTCCCCGCCTCCACGGTGTCCACACATCCGATATGAAGGTGCTCGATTCCTAGGGGATTGACGGTGACGTTGGTCACGTTCCTTACTCCGCCCGTCGTGGTCACCGTGATCGCGTACGCGCCCGCGGCCCCCCGTGGGTCGAAGGTTGCGGCGGTCGAGTTCGACGGCACGACGGTGCCGCCAGACGTGCTCCACGTGAGAGCGTCCGTTCGGTCATTCCCGAATGCGTCTCGCGGCACGGCGACGAAGCTCCCCGTCGAGCCGGCGTTGATGGCGCCGGGCGCAGAGGTGAACGCGATCTTGTATAGCGGACCAGGTGCCATCACGAACACCGCCGTAGAGTTCTTCGACAGGTCCGACGCGAGCGTGGCGGTGATCGTGTACGTCCCGGCTGCTTGCGTCGGGTTGAACGTGTTCCTCGTGAATGAACCGCCCGCGGCGGAGTCGAGCGTCCAGAGGATGTCCTTCGCCATGTCCAATTGGATCGGGTTGCCGAATGCGTCGGTGCTCGTGGCCTCGTAGTCGAGGCTCGTGACGTTGTCCGCGGATTCGGTCGTCCTCGCGTTCACGATGAAGAACGAATTCGGCGCTGCCGGCCGGATCTGTAGGCTCGCGGACGCGTTTCGCGACGAGTTCGACGACAGGTGGACCCTGACCGTGTACAGGCCAGCGGCATTGCTCGGATTCAGGACGTTTGATGAGAAGCTGCCCGCACGGATGGAGTCGAGCGACCACGTCACGTCGGTGGTGGAGTCCATGGGCACGGGATTGAGCCGCGAGTCCGTCGCGGTCACGTTGTAGGTGACCTGACTCGTCTGACCGGCCCGTTGGGTCACGGGACCGTTTGTGATCTTGAGATAGAACGGGTCCGACGGGCGTATCGTCATGTTCGTCGATGCCGTGACGCTTGTGTTTGCCAGGAGCGTGGCGGTGACCGTGTAGTTACCCGAAACGGGGCCTGCCACGAGCAGGTTGTTCGAGAAGAAGCCACCTGCCCGGGGCGACACGGCCCAGGAGACCTCGGTGGCGGAGTCGATTTCGACGCGGTTCCCGAACCTGTCTGTCGCGTTCACGGCCAGGCTCACGTTCGTGGAGCCTGCGAGTGCCGACGCGTTGCCGCCCGCCACCGTGAGGGTCACGATTGACGCCGGCCGGATCTTGAACCCGACGCTGTTGTTCTTGGACGCGTCCGATTTGAGCGTCGCCGTCACGTTGTATCGTCCGGATGTGTTCGTCGGCGAGAGTACGTTGAGACCCATGGTGCCACCGCTCGAGGGGCTGATACTCCAGGTCACGTCGTTGGCGGCGTCCAGGGCGACGGCGTTGCCGAAGGAGTCCGTGGCGGAAACCCCGTAGGTAATGGACGAGGTGTTCCCCGCCGTCTGGATACGGTTCCCGGTCGTCACCACGATCTTGTCGGGTCCGGCAGGCCCGATGTCGAAACGGACGGTGGCGCTGATGTTCGAATCCGAGTCTAGGGAGGCGCGTATCGTGTAGTTACCGGCGGTGTTGGTGGGCGCGAAATCGTTCGCCGCGAACGAACCGCCAGTGGACGCGTTGACGGTCCATGTCACATTCTTGGCAGAGCTCAACGGGATGTTGTTGCCGAATGCATCCGTGACGTTCGCCATGTAGGTGACTATTGACGTGTTTCCGGCCGTCTGCGTGATGTTGCCGTTCGTGATGCTGATCCTCAGAGGAGTGGCAGCGACGATTTGGAGGAACGCCTCCGCCGGTTCCGGGACGGAGCCGTTAGATGCCGAGGTCTTGTAAAGGCCCGCAATAGTTCCCGGGTTAAGGACGTTGGTACTGAAGGAACCGCCGGCGCTGTTGTTGATCGACCAGGTGACGTCCGTGGCCGCGTTGAGTGTCACGTTGTTTCCGAGCTTGTCCTTGCCCGTGGCGTTGTAGGTGAGGCTCGTGGTCGCCCCGGCGGCGGTCACGTTGAGCGGCGTCTGGATGTAGATCACAGCCAGCGCCCCGGGCGTCAGCGTGAAATCCGCGTTCGCCTTGATGCTCGTGTTGAGCGTGTACGTGGCCGTCACCGTGTATCTTCCCGTGATGGTGGATGGCGCCAGGACGTTGGCGTTGAAAGAACCGCCGACGCTTCCCGTGGTGCCGTTGACGGCGATCTCCCACGTGGCGTTCGCGGTTGGAACACTCGCGTTGTTACCGAACGCATCCCTGCCCGTGACCTTGTAGGTGATTGTACGGCCATCGGTGGCTTGTTGGGAGAGGTTGCCGTTGTCGATGACGATCGCCACGATCGCGCCGGGTTGTATCGGGAACGTCCGGGAGCCGTTCGTCGACGTGTTGGAATTGAGCGTGGCCGTCACCATGTAGAAGCCTGAGGCGGTTCCAGCGGCGAGAACGTTTCCGGAGAACGTCCCGCCTGCGGTGGGCGAGATCGACCATGAGACGTCCGTGGTGGCGTTCAAGGTGACTGCGTTGCCGAAGGCATCTGAGGCGTTGGCGTTCCAGGTGATGTTTCCTGACGCACCGGCCACATGGAAGCCCGCTGATGGCACTGGGATGATGGAGTTGACCGGTCCGGTGTTCATTGTGAAGTTCACTGTGTCGCGGGCGGTCGTGAGGTTTCTGAGCGCGGCCGTCACGATGTAGCGCCCGGCCTTGGTGGACGGAGCCAGTACGTTTTGCGAAAAGTTCCCTGCGTCGCTGGCGGACACTGCCCAATCCACGTCTGTGGCCGAGTCGATGGTCACGTTGTTTCCGAACGCGTCCTTCGCCACCGCCGAATAGGTGACGTTCGAGGTCGCATTGGCGGATTGTGTGGTAGCGGAAGTCGTTATCGTGAGTGACGCGGCGGAGCCTGGAAGTATCGTCAACGTGACGTTCGCGGTCCTTCCGGTCGTCGCGTTCGTGGCCGTTATCGTGTAGTTGCCGGCCACATTTGAGGGGGAGAAACTCGCTCCGATGAAGGTGCCGCCGGTCGATGGGCTGACGGTCCAAGTGAGGTCGTTCGTCGCGTTTATCTCAACGTCGTTTCCGAGTTGATCCGTTCCCGAGGCGTTGTAGAAGACGGCAGACGTGGAGCCCGCCGTCTGGGTCGTCGTCGAAGGCGTCGCCGTAAGGTTGTAGAGCGGTCCTCGAGAGACCGCGACCGTGGCGGTCCTCGCGTCGGAAAGGCCCGCCCTGTCCGTGACGGAGAGCGTCACCGTGTACGTTCCGTTTCTCGTGAATTGGTGGGTCGGGACCGCCGACGTGCTAGAGTTGCCGTCGCCGAAGTCCCACGACCTGCCGCTTACCGGTCCGCCGAAGGACGAGGAGATGTCGGTGAACGTGAATTGCGTGGACGTGTCGCCGGTCCTGTTCGTCGGGGCGATGCTGAACAGCGCGAAGGGCGGGGAGCCGATCGTCCTGTCGATGGCGAGCGAGTGCGTCGTCCCCATCGCGACCGCGGTCACGTTGAGCAGGCCTGTGACGACAGTGTGTGACGACCGGCTGGTCGTCGACGTCGGGACTGCGAGTTGCCCGTTGGAGTTGGAACCCGATGCGTAGGCGTTGCCGTCGCCCGCAAGGACAAGCGAATGGCGTATTTCCCAAATGCCGCCGCCTAGGAGTGTCGCGTTCGAAAGCGCGGTGAGTGCGACCGGGCTCGTCCTTTGCGTGGTGCTCCCGTCCCCGAGTCGGCCGTCATCGTTTCTGCCCCAAGCATAGATCGTGCCATTTGCGGCCAGGGCGTACGAAGAGTAGGCCCCGCCAGCCACTTGGACGATCTGTGAGATGCCTGCTACCTTCGCCGGAGTCGAGCGGTCCGTCGTCGTGCCGTCGCCGAGCTGACCGTAGTCGTTTGCGCCCCACGAATAGACCGTCCCGTTCGGCATGAGCGCCAGCGAGTGGTATCGGCCCGCCGAAAGCTGTACTGCGCCCGAGAACGTCGAAAGCCTCGTAGGGGAAGTGCTGTCCGTGGTGGTGCCGTTTCCGAACTGCCCGCGCGAGTTCCCGCCCCACGCCCAGATGTCACCGTTCGAATCGACGGCCAGTGAATGGCTGTCGCCGACGGCGATGCGGACGGCGTTCGAGAGCCCCGTCGCCTGCGTGGCGTATGCGCGTCCGGACGTGGTTCCGTCTCCAAGCCGGCCGTCAGCGTTGTAGCCCCAACCGAAGACCGTTCCGTCGGATTTCAACGCCTGCGTGTGGCCGCCCCCGACTGCGATCTGCACGACCCCGGAAAGGTAGGTCGTGGCATCGGTGCGCACTTCCACGGGTGTCGCCTGGTTGGTGTTCGTGTTCCCGTCCCCGACGCGCCCGTCGCTACCTTGCCCGCCCCATCCCCAAACGGTCCCGTTGGAAAGGAGCGCATGAGAAGTGAAGTCCTGCCCCCCGACTTCGACGGCGTTCGCCAGGCCCGTGGCCGTGACCGGGGAAGTGACGGTGCCGGCGATGCTTCCGTCGCCGAGACGGCCGTTGCCTGCGTTGCCCCATGTCCGTACGTTGTCGCCGACGGCTCGCACCGTGATGCAGCCATAGCAGAGGCCATCCCCCGCGGCGTTACCCGCCGTGACGGTCCTCGGGCCAGAGCGCGCGTTCTGGTCGACGCTGACGGTGATCGTGAGTTGGGTGGAGGAGCTCACGGTGACCGCCGTGACGCTCACGTTCCCGCCCGAGACGTTCACGGTCGTTCCCGAGGTAAAATTCGCGCCCTTCACCGTCAAAGTCGTTCCCGTCGTTCCCGTGTTGAGGAAAGGCGGATAGATGAGGGACACGGTGGGCGGCGCCGTCAACGCGAAGGTGCCGCTCGTGACGTTCGTCCCGGTCGCGTTTGGAAGCGTCGCGTTGGCTATGAACGTGTACGAGTTTGATGCGTCTCCCGTGATCGTGAGGCCCGAAAACGTCGCGACGCCGCGTACGGCGGACGCGGTGGCCGTTCCGGAGAGTGTCGCCGTCTTTCCTGCGGGGACGCCAAGCGCTACCGTGATGATCCCGGTGAACGTGTCGGCGACGTTGCCGTAGGCGTCCTTCGCTTTCACCACTACGTCTGAAATGGTCACACCGGTCTTTTCGGAGGTCGGGGACCTCGTGAAGCTCAAGGACGAGATGACCCCGAGCGTCGTGTCGATGGTGAGGTTCGCCGATGAGTTCCTGGTGTTGCCCGCGTTGTCCGTGAGATTCGCGGTGATGTTGTGGAGACCAGCGCCCGTGATGTCGGCGCTCGCGCAGTTGATCGTCGTCCCGTTGTCCTTGCAGACGAGGCTTAAGACACCCGAGGTGGCGTCCGTCGCCGAGATCACCGAGGTGAAGTTCGCCGATCGGCAGGTGGTGACGAGCGGTTGGTCGAGACAGGTCAGATTGATGGACGGCAAGGTCGTGGTACGATCGACTTTTACCCTGATGGTCCGGGCGGTCTCGTTGTTTCCCACTTCGTCCGTCGCGTAGTAAGTCACGTTGTGGTCGCCGTCTGACGACAGGGTGGCATTCGCTCCCGATTGGACCGCGCCGCCGTCCACCTGAAAATGGGACACGATGGTGCAGTTCGACGCGACGCTGAAAGTCAGGTTGACGGCCGACGTGTTCCATCCGTTGGAGCCGGCCGTGCCGGTGGCGTTCGCGCTAGTCACGGGAGGGCCCGTGCAGGCAGGCGCCATTGTGATCTTCGTGATGAAAACGTCCCCTCCACTGTAGTAATAGTACGTCGAGCTCGCGTCCTTTACCAACGTCTGTTGGAAGGCGTTTGACGTGACCGGAAAGTCTTCCGACGACGTGGACCCTAGCACGTAAATGTTGCCGCTGGAGTCGACGGAGAGACCAGTGGCGTAGTCAGACTGGTTTCCCCCGAGGAACGTCGAGAAGCTCAAACCGGTCCCGGTCGCGTTCATGACGGTGACGAAACTGTCTTGGCTCGGCCAGTCAGGAGAATCCGTCGGAGTCCTCCCGCGCGCGCTTTGCAAGGTGCGGGCCGTGGTCGGGAAATTGTCGGATCCAGTTTGACCTGTCACGTATGCGGTCCCGGTGGAATCCACGAAGAGACCATTGGCGTATTCCGTCTTGTTCCCCCCTAGGTACGTGGAGTAGATGAGAGAGGTCCCTGTGGAGGAGACCTTCGTGACGAAGGCGTCCCCCGTCGGGTAGGATTCGGTCGTGTTCTTTGCGCGGGCGCGTTGGAATGCGTTGGCCGTCACCGGGAAATCGTCGGACGTGGTCGTGCCCGCGATGTAGATGTTACCGTTGGCGTCCACACTCATCTTTCCGGCGTAGTCGTGTCCCTTACCCCCGAGAAACGTGGAAAACGTGAGAGCGGTACCGGCGGAATTCAGTTTCGTCACGAAGGCGTCCTGGACCAGACAGCAGGCGTTTTCGCTGCTCGCTTTCGACCTGGTGGTCTGGAATGCGCCGGCGGTCGTGGGGAAGTTGTCCGACGACGTCGACCCCGATAGGTACGTGTTGCCGACCGAATCCACGAACGCAGCTGACGGATAATCGTAGCCGTCGCCGCCGATGAACGTTGAGTAGGTGAGGCTTGTGCCGAGGGAGTTGAACTTGGCCGCGAAGACGTCGGCGCTGTAGTAGGAGTTCGAGTTCCGGGTGAGGGTTCTCTGGAACGCGTTCGAGGTCACCGGGAAATCGCTCGAGGTGGTGGAACCTTGGACGTACACGTTTCCGCTCGAATCCACGCTCATGGCGTGGGGATACTCGGAGTCGACTCCACCGAGGAGCGTGGAGAATGTCAGGGCCGTTCCCCCGGGATTCACTTGCGCGACGAAAACGTCCGCAGGCGGATAGTAGGAATTTTCGGTGGATGACTTGGCACGCGTTCTTTGGAATGCGTTGGAACTCACGGGGAAATCGTCGGACGACGTGGACCCCGTTATGTAGGCGGCGCCGTTGGAGGCGACCACGAGAGCGGATGCGTATTCACCGCCCTTACCGCCAAGGTAAGTCGAATAAGCGAGGTTCGTCCCAGTGGGGTTGATCTTCATCAGGAATGCATCCGATCCCGGGCAACAGGATGATTCGGAGGCGGGCTTGGAACGCGAACTCTGCAGTGCGTTGGCCGTGACCGGGAAGTCGTCGGATGTCGTGTAGCCTGCCAAGTAGGCGTTGCCACCCGTATCCACCGTTATCCCGTGCGCGTATTCCTGGTCCGATCCGCCCACGTAGGTGGCGTAGACGATGGATGTCCCAGACGGGTTGAGTTTGGCCACGAAAACGTCGGTCTTAGGCCACTGCTCGTTCGATGCCTTGTTACGCGTCCGGCGGAGGGCGTTAGGAGTGGTCGGGAAACTGTCGTCGGATGTCGTGCTGCCCACGACGTAGACGTTGCCAGAGGAATCCACAAAGAGGGAATGCGCGTATTCGAAGCCCTGGCCCCCTAGGTACGTGGCGTATTCGAGCCGAGGATCGATGACGAGGTCGCGCGCAGCGTCGTAGGGCGCGACCGAAAACCCTATGGTGCCATCCCACGACTTCTCGAACCGTCCGGCCACGTCTTGGTGCTCTCCCATTGCGCCCGTTTGGTAGAGCGATGGAGGGGCGTGGCGCAGGATGTCGCCGTCAGTCCCATGGAGCAGGAGATCTCCGGTGGCGGCCAGTTCCACCGTGGCTCCGGTGAATGCCATCTTGATGAGCGATGGGTCGGCGCCCGGGTGCACCATGAAATCGTACTCTAGCGCCGTTCCGCCAGGCGGATAGAAGATCAGGTCGATCCCCGGATACAGGTCGCCGTAGCTGACACTTGAAAAGTGGCGAGCGCCTGAGACCCATTCCGATTCGTCGCTGCCGCGGAAATAGCTGCTGACGCCTTCCACGGGGCCGACGCCCGTGGGCGTGGTGTGGGGTCTTGAGCCCGGAAATTCCATGCGCATGGCGCTTCGGCCAGAGACCCACGTTACCGCGTCGGTCTCAAAGGCCAACATCGAGTCGCTTGAGCGTGCTGCATAGAGAACGTTGGCGTCGAATTGGCCGCGGTTTTCCTCGATGTGGATGGGGATCGGGGGCGCCGTCGGGGCCGTTACCTTTGGTGCCGGTCGACCGGACGCTCCGTCCAAAGCGGCGGTTCCAGTGATTGAAAGGAGGGGCTCGCCGGTCGCGGTAGGTGGCACGGTCGACGGCAAGGTCCACGAAGCGGACTCGTCGGTCTGCGGCGTGGGAAGAATGAGGCCTCCTGGCACCACGAGAATGACCACGAGGAACGTCGCGATCACCTTGGGGTTCCGGATCGTTCGTAGCCAGTACTTCCATGACCCTGTATCTTGCGCCATACTTCCGTTCTCCGTCCGCCGAGGCCCGTTTGCCCGTCAAGAATTTCGGCCGTGGCGCGTTCTTCGCGCTGCCGGTCGGCACGCCCCGCATCAGGTTTTCGCCGGACAGGTCCGGGGAAAACATCATTTAGTATGAGGATTGCGCAGAATTATGGGGGAATTCGCCCCGAAAGAGGGAACAACCCCCTGCAAGTCCCTTTACCGTGGGAGTTTCACGCGAGCGGAACTTGCACGCTCGTTCTCGCCACAGGCGCGCCCCGTGGCCCGCCGTTCACGTATTCGGCGTTTGCCGTGCGAGAATGATCTGTCGGGCGTTAGCGAGTCTCGTGTTGTCTTACTCGTGGCCTACGATGGCACCGCGGAAGAAGCATTCGAGCGCCTACGGTCCCGGCCGGCCAAGATGGCTTTCCCCCGCAATCCTTTCTGCCAACTTCTCACCTAGGGGGGTAAGCCGATAGTAGACCCAGACGCCCGCAAATCCGGGAATCGCGCCACGGAACTGGCGCAGGATCTCTGGCCGCGATCTGGACTCCGT
The DNA here is from genome assembly GCA_016207515.1 of Euryarchaeota archaeon. Taxonomy (NCBI): domain Archaea; kingdom Methanobacteriati; phylum Methanobacteriota; species Methanobacteriota archaeon. The sequence goes on from JACQPN010000001.1 coordinate 56,798, forward strand.
CCTCCACCCGGGCATGTACGCATCGAGCCGCGCTTCAGCGCCCTCGGTGAGTTCGGCAACGATTGTCGAAATGCGGGGCGCTCCGATCCCGGTCCGTTCCGATATGGCCCTCTGCATGAGGCGGTCTTCGCCGGTCTTTTCGACGCCTTCGGGAACGCTTGAGCCTCGGATGGCAAGGATCAACATTTGCCATTGCGGGCGGCGTTGTGCTTCTCCTCCCGAATCGATGCGGGCCGGCCCCGCGGGCGCCGCGGCCTGGCCCGGAGGAGCTTGGGATTCGGACGGCGCTGGGCTATCACTGCCCACAGGGTGCGAAGCGTCGGCGGCGGCTGGTGCGCCGAGGGGATGCACGGCGTCGTATGCCGCGAAGACGACCGCAGCCACCGCGAGCCCGAGGCCATAGCCCGCCGCATCGCCGACCCCGGGTGGAAGCGTCGCGGGCGCATGGGGCGGCACGAGGGTCAGTGGACCCGCAACGAGAGCGGCGGCTAATCCAGCGCCGCCGGAGACAAAGCTCCTGAACGCCACGGGACGAAGCGATGATGGGGAAAGTCCGGCGAGCGTCACCACCGGCCTCACGAGAGCGAGCGTCACAAGGTTCAGCACGACCGTGGCGCCGTACCAGAACGGCTCGCCTGCGGGAAGGGTGCTCCGCACGCTGTCCTCCAGTAGCGCCATCTCGGGTCCTATGAGGAGGATCACGATGGATATCACGGCCGTGGGACCGCCGGACCCGGTCAGCAGCCGCCATGAGGCCGCCACGCTGACTAGCATCAAGGCCAGCAGGCCCAGCCCATTTGCGAGCACGACCCCCTGGGTAGGGAGGCCTTGATCGACGAACTGCAGGGAGCCCGCGGTTCCCCAATAGAGGGCCCGGGCAAGAAAGCCAAGGCAGACCCAACGCTCCCACGGTTTTCCACGGGCGAGGACCCAGCACGACAGGCCTAGGGCGCCGTAGAACGGCACCGAGCGGACGTAGTGCTCGTTATCCGCCATGAAGCGGTGGAAAGGGAATTCGGCAAAGGCAAGAACTGCGCCAAGCCCCATCATGAGGTACGCCCCTTTGCGCGCGAGAGCCCCCCCTTGGCGGGCCAGGACAAAGGCGATGAGGAGTGCCCCGGTGGGCGCGTCAAACGCCCGGAAAAGTTGGGTAACGAACCCCTCGTCCGAGTGGAGCCAGATCGCGTAGTCACGGGGGAGGCCAAGGACCGCGGTGACGCCGGCGTTCAGAAGAAACAGGACGCCTAGAATCCGGAGCGCGAGGCGTGGCTCTTGGGCACTCCGAAAAAGCACGAGGGCCGTGGCCAATTGGCCGATCACGAGGACATAGGGGAATATCGTGGATGCGTCCAAAGGCAGTCAATGCGCGATACGGCGTCAGCACATGAAGTCTTCTCCCATGGGCCGTAGACGTCGGGCTTTCGCCGTCGCGCCCCTTCCTTTGCCGTCTCCTTATTACAACGACCTATCCAATCTCCTTTTTATACCCCCAGGGTAACTTGTGATGGAGTGATGGCTGACGGTGGGTAAGGAGTTCCTCGCATTCTACGCTGCCACCAGCGTAGCTCTCGTCGCCCTAGTGCCCGTTTTCAACGAGGTGAACGACGCTTATGCGAAGTCGTTCGAGATCGACTTGTCGAAGCTTCCTGACGACCTCGACCTCAAGCCCCCGGACGATCTCCAGCCGCCGGACAACATCAAGCCGCCGGAGGACTTCAAGCCTCCGCCGGATTGGAAGCCGCCTCCCGATTGGGAGCCTCCGCCGGATTGGAAGCCTCCACCGAACTTCACGAAGGAGGATTGGGAGAACCTCACGAAGAACCAGTCGCAGCCGAAGCCCGCGAAACAGATGGTGGAGGAGATTTATTACAACACCAGCAGGAACAAGAACCAGGAATCCAGGTTTGCCGAGTTCAACGTGACCCGCACCTACGATGTAGCTCTTGTGGCGCGCCTTGTGCTTAGTGACTACGTGGGGAATCTCCACATCACAATCACATATCCGAATGGCACGGTCGCCAAGGATTGGCGGTTCGATGTCTCTGAAGCGCACGCAACGGATTATGATCAAACAGTGGAACTCACGCACATGGGCGGGGACTACGTGGTCGCGTTAGATTACCTCAACCTGAACGTTGGTGCCGGTTACCACGACCTGTTCGTCGAAGGCGTCTACACCGAATCATCCCCCGGCGGAAACTCGACTTTTAGGATAAGTCAAGCCTCCACCAACACCCCGACCCCGATCCCGCCGGGGGTCACCGTCATCCTCATCGGAGCCCTCGCGGCCACGGCCGGACTCACCTACATGAAGTTCGCTCCCGGGCGAAAGAAGACGAGACAGGCGCCCGCTCCCGTCGCTCCGCTTCGGATCGCGCCGACCCTCGTCATCGGTTTCCCGCAGATGCCGCGCGACCTTCCGGACGTCTGGGGCGCCGGTGAAGACCTCGAGATCGAAGTACGACGCATTGGTGGAAGCCCCACGACGCCCCGCGAAGCCCTAAATCTCGAATGCCCTCCCGCAAAGCCCATCCCCATGGAGATCGGGGGCGCGCCGGCGGTCATTTCCCTCAAGTTCAAGGTGCCCGCCACGTATACGTTGAAGGTGGCCTCGGTCACCGGTGAGAGCCGCCAAGCGGAACGCAGCATCCGCATCGTGAAGTACGACGAGGAGATAGCCTCCGAGTTCGAACGGTTGCGACGACGCGCGGCGGAACTGGCCGCGGGACAAGGCCCGACGTCGCGCACCCCCCCCTCGACGCGCCCGTCATCGTCGTTCGAGGCGATGACCGCCCGGGACGTGGTCGACAGGCTCGCCGAAGGTCGCGGCGAGGCCGTTGCCGAGGCACTCGCCCAGATCCTCAACATCTTCGAACTCTCAAGATACTCGGGAAAGAGCGTGGAGCGGCTCCATTACTCGGCGTTCGTCCGGGCGATGCGCGGCATCGAATCGGAGGAGGCCGGGAAAAGCGAAGTCGAGGGGGCGCTCAATGAGCGCGGCGGGCAGGGCAAGAGGAGCGCTGCAACGCGGTGAGCGCCGGTACGCGCCTAGTGTACCTCCTGGGCCTCGGCTCCGCGGCACTCATCCTCGTGTACTTCGCCCAGACGGGCACGAGTGTCGCCACCCCGAGCGGCTCATTCCGGCTCTCGGCGCTTCTGCCGTTCGCCCTCGCAGGGCTTGCGCTTCGCTTCGTGGGCGTCCTCTCGGGCCGTCAATCCGAGGCGCGGCTCATGCGCGTGCTGTCTTGGATCCCACCGGCGACTTTCTTCGTGCTCCGCCCCAACGTCCTCTCACCGCAGATCATCGCCGTCATCGGGGCATTGTTCTTCCTCGACGTCTTCGTCTCCCGGCCGGGCCTAGGAGAGCCGGGAAAGACCTGGCGGCCGACGAAGAAAGCGCTTCTTGCCGCCCTCCTCTTCGTCGTGGCAGGCTACGCGGCGACCACGATGCTTCCCGCAGGGACCGTCGTGACGAAGGTCGTCCTCTTCCTCACGCTTCTCGGCGCATCCGTCGTCTTGTGGCTCTCGCAACAGGACAACCTCACGAAACCGGCGGCCACATTATACCTCTTCTCCGTGCTATTCTTCACATTGTTCCTCGCCAACAGCCTCCCCTACGGGCCGCTTGCCGAGTGGGGCCTCATCATAATCGGCCTCGTGAGCGCCCTGCAGCCGGCGCTCGCGGGAACCCGCGAGGCCCCGCCGCCTCTCATCCCGCAGGATGCGAGGGCGCATGTGCAGCGTCTTGAGGTGAAGACCGACCAGCAGCGATCGCTCTCCGACGCGCTTGTGAACGCGTACGTCTCGCGTGGGATGTTCGCTACCGAGATCGGGGAACGGGTCGCCTCGTCGATGACGCGCCTCGGAAGATCCGGGGAAGGCGAGCGGCTTCGAGGCCTCATACTGGCGGAAGCCAAGCGGGGAAAAAAGCGCCGCGCCCATTTGATGGGAGAGATCACGCGCATCATCCAAGGAAGCATCCAGGTGAACACGTTATGATGACGAGACGCAGGTGAAAAGAGATGACGGACAGGAACGAGATCGTCGCGATCGAGCTTGGCGGCCGCCCGTACGCGAAGGAGTCGGCGGCCTTGGCGAAGATCGTGAGGAACGTCGGGACCTTCTTCGTGGGGAAGGAAACGGTCGTCCGGAAGACGCTCTGCGGCGCGCTTGCCGGCGGTCACGTGCTTTTCGAGGACTTCCCGGGCCTCGGGAAGACGCTGCTCGTGAAGGCCTTCGCCCGCAGCATCGGGGCGGATTTCAAGCGCGTACAGTTCACCCCGGACATCCTCCCGTCGGACATCATCGGGGTACGAATCTACGATCAGGAACTGCGCTCGTTCAGGTTGCAAAAAGGGCCCGTGTTCACGAACATGCTGCTTGCGGACGAGATAAACAGGGCGCCGCCGAGGACACAGTCGGCGCTTCTTGAGGCGATGGAGGAGCGGCAAGTGACCATCGACGGCGAGACTTTCCGCCTCGGCCCGCCATTCTTCGTCCTGGCGACCCAGAACCCGATCGAGCAGGAGGGCACCTACCCCCTTCCCGAAGCGCAGATGGACAGGTTCATGATGAGGCTCTCGACGGGGTACCCAAGCGATCTCGATGCCGAGGAGGAGATACTGGCCCGCCGCGTCGGCTGGCAGAAGGACGACCCGACGGCCTCCGTCCAGCCGGCGGTGACGCAATCCGAGTTCGCGTACCTCATGCAGGTGGCCGAGACGAAGATCCACACGCAGCGGGAGGTGCTTCGCTACATCGCGAGGGTCGTTCGGGCCGTGAGGGAGGACGCGCGCGTCTATGCGGGACCGAGCCCTCGAGGGGGCCTCGCGCTTCTGAAGATCTCCCGCGCCCATGCCCTGATGTCGGGCCGGGATTTCGTCGTCCCCGACGATGTCAAATACTTCGCGAAGGACGCGCTCGGACATCGCGTCATCTTGAAGCCCGAGTCGCAAGTGGAAGGTGCCTCTGGAACAGCCGTCGTCGAGGACGCGTTGTCCACGGTCGCGCCGCCTATCATAGGCCGAGGCTGAGCAATATAGGTACAAGTACGTACTCACGGATCTGATGGAATGGCGATGCAAGGCCCCGCTGCGACGCTTCTCGTGAAGGCCAGCGGAGCCGCCCTCTTGTCCGGCCTCATCCTCGGAAACCACCACCTCATCCTCCTTGGCCTCGTGCCGATGAGTGTCGCTCTCCTAGGCCTCTCGGTTGCGCCGCCTCAAGGACCGGTCGTGCGTCTTGTCGTTTCAAGCCCGAAGATAGTCGAAGGGACGCGCGTCGCGTTCCGGATGCAAGGACAGGTCCCCGAAGGGTCCGGTGTGGTGATCGCAAGATTCGAGCTCCCGGCTGTCGCAAACATCGTCCGAGGATCCAACTTCGCCGTGTTCTCGAAAAAGGAGAACGAGGCCTTGAACATCGCCCACGATTGCGAGGTTGAATTCCCGAAACGCGGCCTTTACGAAATCCCCCCCTTGAGGCTCACGCTCATCGATGGCGGGCTGCTTCGCAGATCGGAGAGCCTGGACGCTGGCGCGACCGTGACCCTTGAAGTCGTCGCGAAGCCCGTGGCCGTGCGCGGTTTCCGTAGCGCTCCGCAACGCGGCGCGCAAGCGGGGCCGGACGAGGACAAGACGCCGGGCGGCCAGGAGCGCAACTCGTTCCGCCAGATCCGTCCATACCGCATCGGCGATCCACTCCGCAAGGTCAATTGGAAAGCGACCGCGCGGGCGCAGAGCCTTGGCAAGAACGAGCTGCTCGTCAACGAGTACGAGCCCGAAGGGCAACGTGCCGTGCTCGTGATACTCGATGCGACATCCCGAATGGACGTAGGGGGTCCCATCAAGACGCGCTTCGACAGGGCCGCCGACGCCGCCTACGAGCTCTGCCTCCACTTCAACTCACGAGGCCATCCCGTAGGACTACTCGCCTTCGGGCCGAAAGGCGCCCCATCGCTCCCGATCCGGCCGGGCGGCCAGAACCTCCTCGCCATCCGCCGCGCAGTGTTCACGATGAAGGCCGGCGACGACGGTGAAACGCTCGATTCACGGCTCGAAAAACGCAAGAGGGAACTGCTCGCGAAGTCGCCGATGGTCGTGGTCGTGAGCCGCGTCGACGCCCAGTTCACGCCGCTGCGAGCGACCTTGCTGGAATTCAGGCGCCGCATGCGCGTCCTCAGAGGTTCGACGCCTCCGGTGGCGGTCCTTGACGTCGATTCGAAGGAAGACGCCGACACGACCCCGCTACTTGCTCTCGAACGCCAGGCCGAGATCAAGGAGACGCGGCGGGCGACGCTCCCCGTCATACGTTGGAACGACGCGTCGAAACGGCTGCGTGTGCCGATCAAGGGGGCTTCGAGATGACCGAGGGCGCGGCGATCCGGGGCCTCGGCCCGATGTGTTGCGCCAGGGACCGGAGGGCGGCGACGTGATCGCGAAGCTCCGTCTCCTTCCGCACATCCTCCTCCTCTCGATCCTCCTCGCCCTCGCCTTCCAGGTCTCGTTCGTCGCCGAGACGATGGGCCCGATGCCGATACCCCAGTATGGAGGCCTCGACCTCAAAGTCATTATTCTCTTCGTCCCCACGCTTGTCATAGGAATCTTGAGCCTGACTGCAAAAAAGGGGGCGGGCGCTCCCCTCGTCGTTTATTGGACACTTGGGATAATCTCGACGGCAACCATCATGCGCAGTTCCATCCGCGTCTTCCTTCCGCTCGGCGGGACCGTGAGCGCTAGCGAACGCTTCGACCTCGTCGAAGCGCTCCTGGACGTCGCCGCGTTCGCCGTGAGCATCTGGATCCACCTCGAAGCGCTCACCATCGGCGTCGTTTCAGAACTCAAGGCCCGCGGCGCCGACGACGTGATGGCCGCAGAGGCGCAGGAGGTCTTGTCCCATTCGCTTCGAAGCCGGATCGCCGCCGGGACGGTGGCCGTCCTCGGCCTCGCCATCATTGCGGCGCTAGGGACTGGGCTTCTCGCGAAGGCGCAACTTGGATCGTTCACGCTCGCGATGCTTCTTGCAAGCGTCGTACTTGCCGCCGTGGGGCTACGCGCCGCGGTGGCGGCTCGGCCGAAGTAGCGCGCCGTGCCCACTGCGTTTTCCGCGTGGGTCCGGGGAGAATGCGGCGTCCTTCGGGGCGAGGCAGCCCGGGACCAAGTCATCTTGATCGACTTCTGGCCCCCGCCGAAACGCAGAAATATGCAATTATACATATGGTATAATGCATGATTGCCAAGGTTCTGAAGTGGGGCAACAGCTATGGCCTGCGCATAACGAAGGAGGAGGCGCGGAAAGCCGGCCTCAGGGAAGGACAGGAGGTCGTCGTGGAGATCAAGGTACGCCCGACGGGAAAAGTCGACCTTTCCCACATACGGGCCTTCAATCTCGGCGGCGACTTGGCAGATCACCACGACGAAGTCGAGTGGGCATGACCCGAGTCGCCGACACCAGTTTCCTCATCACGCTTTTCGACGAGCGGGACCCGCGGCACGCGCTTGCATGCGAAATCGCCGAAGAGCCGGAACCGATAGTTGTTCCCTTGGAGGTTCTTGGTGAGACCCTCGGCGTCGTCCACTTGCGACGCGGCTTCGACGTGGCCAGGGCGATATGGGCGGATCTCGGAAAGATTCCCCATATGGAATTCTTGGAGACCGGTGAAGGCGCCGCCACGGCTGAGATCTTCGCGGGCGCAAACGGGGCCCTGAGTTGGGTCGATTCCGCCGTCGTTGCTCGTTGCAAGATGTTGGGCGCGTCGCCCCTCTGTTACGACGATGACATCCTGGCGGCCGTGGCGGGCCGATCAAGGAAGAAGCGGTCGTCAGGACGGTCCACGTAAGAGGTCAGGGGCCGCCAGCGGCCTGCGATGATTCCTGCCATCGGCGGCCCCGAGATTAGGAGATCGAAACCAAGAAACGAGCATTTCTCGTAGTGGGAAAGCATATACTTCGCGCGGAGAGTCCGGGAGTGTGGTCTCCAAGCGCCTGACGGCTACGTTCGAGGGCGGTCCCATGGATAGCGCCCACGTCGACCAAACCTTATTAGTCCGGGTCTCTAAGGGGTTCCGCAGAGACTCTCGCGAGAAAGTTCTTAATCTCAAAAGCTTGCTCGGTTGACCTATCTACGAAGAATCGAGGTGTCGATTCGTTTGCAAGCATCATGGCTGTTAATGGCGGGGGCGCGGCCACGATGGCTGAAAGAGGGAATTGCATGAACAGGTCAACCAAGGTATTGGTAGAGTTCGGGATCATGTCGATTGCGTTTTTCGTATTCTCGGGATCTGCATCCGCGGACGGCAGCCAGAACATCCAGGACAACGCGACGGCCGCTGGGGATCAGACCGTGGCCAACGTGGAGGCCTTCAACCGGTCGGCCACGGAAAACGTGTCTGGACTATCGACAGTCGGTGTGAACGGTCTCTCGACCGGCGATGCAGGCCCCGCGATCCAATATGCCCAAGCCATAGTGGAGGCGGGCAACGATTCGGGACTTGCCCAGATCGCGATCATCCAGAACTTCAGTAACTCGGTCTTGGCAAACGTTCCCGAGACGCCTGTCCCCAACGTGAACGGCAGCTCGTTGCTGTTCAACGGCTGGGCTTTCTTGAACACGACCACCGATACTACGAGCGCGCTGGGTCAGAGCGCCCAAAACGCGGCATGCAATCGGCCGGCAGACGCGGTGGCCGCTGGGGTCAACACGACCGACCCGGCCTCGTCGACACCATTCGAATCGTGTCGAAACGGTTCCGTGGGCCGAAACGCCATGTCGCTGGCGCAGGATCGTGTCGGCGGCGGCGAAACCCAGCTGGCAAGGCATCAAGACACATCCTGCGACGCGTCGAGAGCATTGGTCCCGATGGCGGGTGCCTTCGTTTCACTCACGGAGCAACTTACCGGGTTCGACCTTACCCCATAGAATCGACCGGAGAAGCGACCGCGGGGCCTCCGAAGCCCTCACCGGTCCATCGTCCGACTAGCGGACCTCGGTGACTCCAATGATGGGGCAAGTGGACCTGGCGATGACGGCACGGGCTTAGCCGGCGAGGTGGCCGGGAGGACGGTATTGAGGCGCATAGAGACGGCAGGAGACACTGGACGCGGACCCCTTTCGGGTTCTCGCGGCGCGCTGGCCCTCGCTCTCCTCGTCGTGTTTTCCGCTCACCCGTTGCCCGCGGGCGCCTTGCACCAGTGCCCAGATGCCCCGACCGACGCGAAGAGAGCCGCGTACTCGGAGGAGTGCGACGTCTACTCCGATGCCGTTGCATTCCCCGACGAGCTCATGCGCGGGATGTCCGGGACGGGCGAGGCCGTACTTCGAGGCGTGGACGAGGGGGACCCTGTCCCATGGGACAACCTCACGTTCGCGCTGGAAACGACAGCAGGCTTCGCCAATGACGCCGTCATCCACCAGGTCGCGGCCACGAACTTCCTGATCGACGACTCGCCGCCGGAGGGCTCCGCGGCAGTCGCACTAGCCAGCACCAACGGGCGGACGGTGCTCATCGAGTATTCCGCCGTGGATTGCGTCGGGGCATCGGCGGTCGGGTGCTCACAAGGTTTTGCGAGGATCGCAAGCGTCACGATAGCGGCAGTGCTACCCGATGGATCGACCCTGGAACGGGTCGACATGTCGATTGACGGCGACTTCTCATGGTCCCTCGACGACGCGGCCGCCGAGGGCAGGTACGGATTCTTCACGATCATGAGAGATCACGCCGGCAACGTCGAGGCGTCGCCGGCGAGCGGAATCGATGCCCAGGGCACGATAGTCGACGACGTCATCGTCCTCGACCGGACACCACCTTCGTCCTCTGCGTCCCTTCTTTCCGGTTTCGTGAGTTCTATGGCGACGATCTTTCCGTCCGCAACCGATCCCCATGCCGCGGATGGCTCGCGCTCTGGCATCGGTGCCATTCGGGTCTACCGGTTCGCCGCCGGATCGACTGCGTTCCTTGGCGAATCAGTGGTGTCTGACTGCGTCCTAACAGGACCCGCGACGAGCGACATCCCCATTTCCGCGACCCTCCAGATGGAGGGGTCGAACGGTGTGGCCACGGTCGCCGTCGACTGTGCCGGAAACGTCGAGGTGATCCCAAGCGAGGCCGACGCGTTCGTTGTGGTCGACCGGTCCCCGCCGACGAGTTCGGTGACGGCGCTGCCCTCGAAGAGCCCCATTGCCGACCTCGTGGTCCATTGGTCAGGCGCCGACGCGCTCTCGCCGGTGCAGGATTTTACAGTTGTGGTCTTTGCAGACAACGAGGCCGCGCCGAGGGAATGGTTGACGCGCACCTCGCAACTAAGCGGCGCCTTCCAGGGGCTCGACGGCGTCACCTATTCCTTCCATTCGATCGCCCGGGACCAGGCAGGTAACGTCGAAAGCGCGCCGCAGGCCCCGGATACTACCGTCTCGTTCGACCTCGAAGCACCGGTCGCATCAATCTCTTCGCCCGCCGACGGCGGCTTCGTAGCAGTCGATCGCGTCAGGGTCCGGTTTCTCGCTGCGGACGCCTTCCTGGAGGCCGCGTCTTGTTTCTTCGACGAACGAGAAAGCCTTGACTGTCTTGGCCTCACGGAGCTCACCTTCGACCAAGTCGCCGAAGGCACCCATTCGTTCACGATAGCGGCGCACGATTCGCAGGGGCGCGTCTCGACGGCCTCGGCGCTTTTCACCGTCGACCTCAAGGACCCCTTGGTGATCATCCTCTCCCCCGTGGAAGGCTCGACGCTCGCAAGCGGCGACTCGATCGCGCTGCGTTTCAGGGCTACGGACACCAACATCGCCTCGGTGCGATGCGGCCTCGACGGTGGGTTCCCGGTCGCTTGCGATGGACCGGGTACGAAGGTGTTCACGGGGCTTTCCGACGGGTTCCACATTCTCACCGTTGTCGCCACGGACAAGGCGCTACGTGAGACGTCGCGGTCCGTCTCCTTCATCCGCGACACGGTCGCACCCTCCGTTTCAATCACGGCCCCGGCACCGGGGACGGTGACGGATGCCGACACGGTTGCCTTGGGCTTTGCCATTGAGGAGGCGAACCCGGTCGCTATTTCATGCCGGCTCGATCAAGCGGCCCCTTTTCCCTGTCAATCTCCTTCGGGTCACTTGTTCGATGGGATTACGGATGGATCGCACACGGTGGCCGTCACGGTCATGGATGCGGCAGGACGCACCGTTTCGGCGACGACGACCTTCGTCATCGACACCGCGCCGCCGGTGTCGAGGATTTTCGCGCTACCGGCGTACACCGCGTCGAGCGAAGTGACGTTGCATTGGGCAGGCGCCGACGCCGGGACCGGTGTACGCGAATACAACGTGCTTTGGCGAAAGGAGGGCGATCCCGGATGGCGCACGCTTCTCGCTTCCACACCCCTGCTCTCGACAATCTTTGAAGCGACCGAAGGGGGGAAATACGAATTCGTTTCGCACGCGGTGGACCTTTTGGGCCACGTCGAGACCAAACGATCCGCGGACGCTTCGACAACGGTGGATTTCGTTTCCCCGACGGCCGCCGTAATCGCCGCCGTACAAGACTCGGACAAGCTGTTGATCACCGTCCTGTTCGACGATGCCGCGCCGGGCGGCTCGTTGCTCCTTTTCGAACGGCATTCGGCCTCGCCGTCCGACGCGTCCGGAGCATGGATGCAGGCGGGGCGCTTCGAGGTACCGGTCGGCGAATCCATGTTGGTCTTCCAGCCGACGATCCCCGCATTCTACCGGCTTCGAGCCACCGCCATCGACCTCGCCGGAAACGTGGAACCAGGGGAGTCAAGCGGCGACGTGACGGTGCTTTTCGACCTTGAGACCCCCCGTGTGACTTGCGGCCCAAGACTTCCGAGCGGGACGCTTCCGGCACTCGAGGGCGAGGCCACGGATGACGTTGGGGTCGCTTCCGTCGAAGCGCTCCTCGACGGGGAGGCGCTCACGCCGCTGTCGTCCGGTGCGACACGGTATCTTCCTTCCTCGCCTCTCTCGCCAGGCGTCCACACCTTCGAATTCACGGCGCGCGACGTCGCCGGGAAGAAGTCGGTCGCCGTGTGCGCTTTCACCGTATCGACGGAGCAGGTCCCCGGCACGGTTCAAGCGATGGCACCTGTCGAAGCGGACCTCACCACGTCCACTGCCACCCAGATAGCGGTCGATGACGCGCTCATCCCAGTGCATGGCCTCTACATCCTCGCTGCCGAGGATTCTCGCGCCATCGTGACGCTTTCGGCCGGCAACGTGAAGCCGGTGGATATCGAGCGCCCTGGGGGCGTCGTCATGACATACTTTGAGGCGAAGGCCACGCGCGCCGATGGAGGGGGACGCGTGGCGCTTTCCTCCGCACGCTTCACCCTCGATGTGCCGATCGCCTGGGCCGCGTCGAACGGGTTGGACGCCCATGCGATCGTGATCCTTCGCCACGAAGCCACGGGCTGGACTCCACTTCCTACGCGCATCAAGTCCATCGGCGTCGCCTCGATGACGCTCGAAGCCGATTCCCCGGGATTCTCATTGTTCGCGATCGTCGGGGACGCGGAGGCGCCGCGCGCCCACGTCCTTTCGCCCACGTCGGACGCGACGTCATCGCAGCGCACCGTCCTCTATACGGCCGTCGTGAGCGACGACGTCGGTCTGGTCATAGGATCGGTCCGGTTGTCGATCGACGGAGTCGCCGTTGAAGGTCTTCACATATCCGGGGACGAGAAAGTCATGCACACGTTCTTCGGGCTTTTGGTCGGAGCCCATGAGATAAGGCTGGAGGTGTCGGACAACTCGGGGAGGCAGACGGAGGTGTCGACGCTTTTCACGGTGGCAGCGTCCGCCGACGACGCGCCGCCGCGCCTCGTGACCCTTCACCCGGCGGACGGCGCGCGGCTGGCGAGCCAGAACGTGGAGATGAAGGCGGCATTCGAAGACGAATCGCCCCTCAATGGAGACGCCGCGACAATGACGATCGACGGCGAGACCGTCGAGGCGCCCGTAATCGTCCGTGGCAACGAGGTCCTATGGGCCGGTCTCATCGCAGAAGGCGTCCACGCTCTGATGCTCACGGTGGCAGATTCGCAGGGCAACGCGCAGGTCGTGACTTGGTCCATCGAAGTGGACCGGGAAGCGCATGTCGCCGGAACGAGTTTCCCGTTGTCGGGGCTTCGATCGGGCTCCATTCTCACGCAGCCGAAGACCGTCGAGATCCGGCCCCATGGGGAAGGAGGCGCGACCGTCACTTTCACGCTCGACGGGGAAAGCGTCCACATAGCGGAGGGCCCCCCGTACTCCTACACGATCGACCCGGCCTACTTCGGTCCAGGTGCCCACAGAGTGGACGTCGCAGTCGTCTATTCCGACGGGGCCCTTGAAACGGGAAGCGCTTCCTTCACAGTCGAGAAGACGAGGACGCCGGGTGCGGAGCTGCTCGCGTCACTGTTTGCGTCGTTGGTCGCGTGCGCCGCCATGCGACGCTCGCGAAAACGGTAGCCAAACCGCACCGGCACTTGGAAGCCGGTCTTTCCTCCGCCGTCGGGCCAGGGATTCGCGGATTGTTTCAACGCGAATGCATCCCGCCTGTCATCGTTGTCCCGCGAAAAAGCCTCACCGCTGTCTTGCCGCGCCCGCCGTGACGGCCTGCCAAGAAAGGAGCGCGCACTTCTCCCGGACCTCTGTCAATTGCACGCCCATCCGTTTCAGGATCTCGCCGCTCGGCATGGAGCGAAGCTCCGTCAATGTCTTGCCCTTCACGAGGTCGGTGAGCATCGAGCCGCTTGCCGTCATTATCGCGCACCCCTGGCCGTTGAACGTGGCCGCCTCGACCTTTCCGTTGGCGTCGAGCCTTACGTAGACCTCGATGACGTCGCCGCAAAGCGGGTTCGCCTCGCGTTGCTTAAACGTGGCCGGGTCGAGTTTCCCGAAATTCCGGGGATTGTTGTAGTGGTCGAGTATCTCCTCGCCATACATCGCTCCGCCGTCATCTTCGCGGGAACCCATTGCGTGCGTCTCCCCTGAAAGGGCGCTTCAGGCCCTCATTATCTGCTTCGCCTTCTCGAACCCGGCGACCAGCGCGTCGACGTCGGATTCGTCGTTGTACACGTAGAAGCTCGCCCTCGACGTGGAGAACGTGTCGTACTTCGCAAGAAGCGGTTGGGCGCAGTGGTGGCCCGACCGGAGGCATATCCCCTGCTTGTCCATGATGGTCGCGAGGTCGTGGCCGTGGATGCGGCCGAAGTTGAAGGCCACGACACCCCCCTTGATCTCGGGGTTCGTCGGGCCGTAGATCTTCATTCCCGGGAGTTCCCCGAGGTGCTTCAAAGCATACGACACGAGCTCCTTCTCATGGCGCCGGACGTTTTCCATCCCAAGGTGCGCGAGGTAATCGACCGCCGCGCCGAGGCCGATCGCGCCGGCGATGTTGGGGGTCCCCGCCTCGAAGCGGTAGGGGAGGTCGTTGTACGTCGCCTCGTTCAACTGCACTTCGCGTATCATGTCGCCGCCGCCCTCGAAAGGCTCCATCCTCTCCAACACCTCCTCGCGCCCGTAGAGGACGCCGATCCCCGTGGGCCCAAGCATCTTGTGCCCCGAGAAAGCCAGAAGATCGCAACCGATCTTTTGAACGTCCACAGGAAGGTGCGGCACCGATTGCGCCCCGTCGACCATCGCGAGCGCCCCATGGTCGTGCGCCATCTTCACGATCTCGCGCGCCGGCGTTATCGTGCCGAGCACATTGCTACAACCTGTGAAGGTGACCAACTTCGTCTTGTTCGAAATGAGGCGTTCGAGGCTCGCAAGATCCAACGTCCCATCGGGTGTCACGTCGATGTGGTCGACCTTGACGCCGGCTTTCTGAAGGAAGTACCAGGGCACGAGGTTCGAGTGATGCTCCATCACGGTGGAGATGACCTGGTCGCCGGGCTTCAGCGTCTTTCCGAGCGAGTAACTCACGAGGTTTATCGCGTTCGTGGTGCCCTTGGTGAAGACGATCTCCTTCGTCTTACGCGCGTTGATGAAGGCGCGTGCCTTCTCCCGAGCGCCCTCGTAGAGCTTGGTCGCCTCCTCGGAGATCCCGTATATGCCGCGGTGGACGTTCGCGTTGTGGTTGTTGTAATAGTCGTCCATCGCCTCCATGACCTGCCGCGGGCGTTGCGCGGTGGCCGCGCTGTCAAGGTAGACGAGGCGCCTGCCGTTCACAGTGCGTTTGAGCGTCGGGAAATCTTCTCGGATCTTCTTTACGTCCAATGCCCTCAATCCTCGTTTTCCCTATCTTTGCCTTGTTACTTATGGATTTGCCGCCACACGACGCGGTTCTCCATGGGGCAAGTGCATCCCGCAGGGTCCGCCGGGCCCTTCAGTAGAGGCCGAGTTGGAGCCTTGCGGCCTCGGATATCATGGTCCGGTCCCACGGCGGATCGAAGACGACGTTGATGTCGGCTTTGGCGACTCCGGGGATCGCGTTGACCTTGTTCTCGATGTCGTTTTTCAGGATGTCCCCCATCCCGCAGCCCGGGGCGGTAAGGGTGAATCTCACCTCGACCTTGTTCGCCCCGTCGAGGGGCGTCACCTTGCAAAAGTACACTAGGCCCAGGTCGACGATGTTCACCGGGATCTCCGGGTCGAAAGTCGCTCTCAAGACGTCCCACACCTTCTTCTCGACGGCCTCTTTCGATACGTCGGCGCCCGCAGGCACCTCGGCACGCTTCGGCCCCTCAATGGTCTTTCCAAGCGCATCCGCGTCCTTGCCGTCGACTCGTACCATGTGGCCCATGTCCGTGAGTATCGTGAACGAGCCCCCGAGCGACTGCGTGATCGTGACGCGCGTGCCGGCCTTGAGCTCCATCTTCGCGCCCCAGGGGATCTGGACGACCTCGATGTCGCGCTTCACGGTCACGTTCTCGAATCTCGCCATCTTGTTCACCTCGTGCGGTCCTTGGATCTCGTGCGATGCAATGTCCTCATTCGGTCGACACCTTCGCCTGTTTTCCCTCGAGGGCGGCCTTCAACGTGTGCCACGAGAGGCTCGCGCACTTGACGCGCACCGGATAGTCCGAGACGCGCGAGAAGACAAGGAGTTTCCCAAGCTCGTCACCCTTGGCGTCTTGGCCGGTGACGAGGGCGTGGAAGCCCTTGAAGAGCCGCTCGACCTCCTCGACCCTCTTGCCTTTGACCGCCTGCGTCATGAGCGATGCCGAAGCCTTGGAGATGGCACAGCCCTCGCCCACGAACCCGACATCTTTCACGACGTCGCCCCGGATATCGAGGTAGACGCTCACCTTGTCGCCGCAGAGCGGATTGAACCCATCGGCGTGGTTGGTCGCATCCTCGACTTTCCTGAAGTTACGTGGATTGTTGTTGTGGTCGAGGATGACCTGTTCGTAAAGCTCGGAAAGGTCGCTCATCGGTCTCTCCCCCGCCTCACGCGACCCCCGTCGTGTGCTCGTTCTGGCCGAAGCGGCCCATGAGTATCTCGTCCACTTTCTCGCGTAGCTCCGGGATACCTATCCGAGCGACGATGTCGCTTGCGAAGGCGTAAGTTAGTATCGCGCGGGCCTGCTTCTCCCCGATCCCGCGCGAGCGCATGTAGAACATCGCGTTCTCGTCGAGTTGTCCGATGGTCGAGCCGTGCCGGCATTTCACATCGTCGGCGAGGATCTCAAGTTGCGGCGTCGAGTCGACCATCGCGTCTTTCGAGAGGAGCAGGTTCTTGTTCGTCTGCACGGCGTTGGTCTTCTGCGCGTCTTTTCGGACTGCGATGCTGCCGTAGAAGACGCCGCGCGCCTCACCGTCGAGGACACCCTTGTAGAGTTCGCGGCTCGTGCAGTTCGGCACGACGTGGTCGATGAACGTGTGGTTGTCCACGTGCTGGCGGCCCCTTCCCATGAAGAGCCCGTCGAGGACGCATTCCGCGCCCTCGCCGGAAAAGCGCGTGTTGATCTCGTTTCTCACGAGCCGGCCTCCGACGTTCACGTTGTTCGAATGGTAGGAACTCCCACGCTGTTGTACGACCTCCGTGCGCGAGACGTGGAACGCGGTCTCGCTTTCCTCTTGGAGACGATAATGGCGAAGGACGGAATCCTCGCCGACCACGACCTCGGTCACCGCGTTCGTGAGGTACGTCGCATTCCCAAGGGATGCGTAGGTCTCGATCACGGCAGCTTGGCTCCCGTGACCGAGCACGATGAGGTTCCGGGGGTGGATCGCTACGGGTTCGCCCGGCGAGATAGCGAGGAAAAGGAGGTGTATGGGCGCCGGGACCACGGTCTTCGCCCCGACCCACACGTAGGAGCCGCCCGCGAAGAGGCCGGTGTTGATGGCCGTGAAGGGGTTCGCCTCGGGCGATGCGAGAGAGCCCAGGTGTCTTTCCGCTTCCCCGTCGCCCCTTGCGAGGGCTTCCCCCAGGGGTTCGACCAGGACGCTCGGCGGCAACGCCGCGGTGCTCGACAGTTTCTTCGAGTATCGCCCATCCACGAAGGTGAGGCGTATCACTGCGTCGCCGTCCGGACTGAAAGGCGAGAGCCGTTCGGCACAGACGAGACCCTCTGTATCGAGCTCGTCGCCGTCCTTGAACCGTGTGAGCGCTATCGGGGCAGGGTCGGTGTACTTCCAGGCCTCCTGCCTCGCGTTCGGGAAGCCGGATCTCCCGAAGCCCTTGATCGCGGCTTCCCGCATCTTCGATAGCGACGCCGGTTCGTCGCGGCGCCCGCGTGCCGACCGCTTTTCGAAATGGTCCATGAAGACGCTTTTGGCTTCGCTCGTCGATTGCGGCACGACGTCACCTCACCGGCTCGCGCCGAGCGCGGCCTCTTGTTCGATCCAGGAGTAGCCCTTCTCCTCCAGGGTGTGGGCGAGTTCCTTGCCGCCCGACCTCACGATGCGCCCCTCGTAGAGAACGTGGACGCGGTCGGGCACGATGTAGTTGAGGAGGCGCTGGTAGTGCGTGACCACGATCATCGCGCGGTGGGGGTTGCGCAGGCGGTTCACGCCGTCGGCGACGGTCCGCAGCGCGTCGATGTCGAGCCCCGAGTCCGTCTCGTCGAGGATCGCGAGTTTCGGGTCAAGGACCGCCATCTGCAGGATCTCGTTCCTTTTTTTCTCTCCGCCCGAGAACCCGTCGTTCACGGGCCTCGAGAGCAGCTCCTCGTCGAGCCCCACGTACTTGGCCTTGGCTTTGATGAGTTCGAGGAACTCCATGGCGTCGAGCTCCTCTATCCCGTGATGCTTCCTGATGGAGTTCAACGCGGCTTTGAGGAAATAGGAGTTGGCCACACCGGGGATCTCTACCGGGTACTGGAAGGCGAGGAAAACGCCCTCGCGCGCCCTTTTCTCCGGCGGGAGGTCAAGGAGGTTCTTCCCTTCGTAAAGGGCCTCGCCGGCCGTCACGTCATATCCGGGCCGGCCTGCAAGGACGTGGGCCAGCGTGCTCTTGCCGGAGCCGTTCGGCCCCATGATCGCATGCACTTCGCCAGGGTTCACCTTGAGGTCGATCCCTCTAAGGATGGGGTTCTCGCCCACCTTCGCTTTTAACCCTCTGATCTCCAACATCGGTCCTGCCTTATGGTCCGTCTTCATCAACCCACCGTCCCTTCGAGGCTGACGTTCAGGAGCTTCTGGGCCTCGACCGCGAACTCCATGGGAAGTTCCCGGAACACTTCCTTGCAAAAACCGTTCACGATGAGGGCCACGGCCTCTTCTTGGGCGAGTCCGCGCTGCGCGCAGTAGAACAGCTGGTCGTCGCCGATCTTCGATGTGGAGGCCTCATGCTCCATCCGGGCCGTCGAGTTCTTCACCTCGATGTAGGGGAACGTGTGCGCGCCGCATTTGTCGCCGATGAGAAGCGAATCGCATTGAGAGTAGTTCCTGGCGCCTTCCGCGCTCTTGAGGATCTTGACGCCACCGCGGTAGGTGTTCTGTCCGTGGCCGGCGGAGATGCCTTTCGCGACTATGGTGCTCTTCGTGTTCTTTCCTATGTGGGTCATCTTCGTTCCCGTGTCGGCCTGCTGGTAGTTGTTGCAAAGTGCGATGGAGTAGAATTCGCCGGTCGAGTTGTCGCCTTGGAGGATGCAGCTCGGGTACTTCCAGGTTATCGCGGAGCCGGTCTCGACTTGCGTCCAACTGATCTTGCTGTTTCGTCCGGCGCATTTCCCGCGTTTTGTCACGAAGTTGTAGATTCCGCCCTTCCCGTTCTTGTCGCCGGGGTACCAGTTTTGGACCGTGGAATACTTGATGGTCGCGTCGTCGAGGGCGATGAGTTCCACGACCGCCGCGTGAAGCTGGTTCGTGTCCCTCACGGGTGCCGTGCACCCCTCCAGGTAGCTCACGTGGGCACCTTCCTCCGCGACGATGAGCGTGCGCTCGAACTGCCCGGTATCGGCCGCGTTGATCCTGAAATATGTTGATAGCTCCATCGGGCATCGAACGCCCTTTGGGATGTAACAGAACGAGCCATCCGAAAAAACGGCGCTGTTCAGCGCGGCGAAGAAGTTGTCCGAGTAAGGGACCACCGTGCCGAGCCACTTCCTGACGAGTTCGGGGTGCTCGCGCACCGCTTCGGAGAATGAGCAGAAGATGATGCCAAGTTCAGCAAGTCGGCCCTTGAAAGTGGTCGCGACCGAGACGCTGTCCAAGACCGCGTCGACGGCGACCCCGGCTAGTTTCTCGCGCTCCTGGAGCGGGATGCCGAGTTTTTCGTACATCTTCAGGACCTCGGGGTCCACTTCGTCGAGACTTTTGGGTCCGTCCTTTTTCGTCTTTGGTGCCGAATAGTATGTGATCGCCTGGTAGTCGATCGTCGGGTACTTCACGTTCGCCCAAGTAGGCTCCGTGAGCGTCTGCCAGTGGCGAAAAGCCTTCAAGCGCCAATCTAGGAGCCACGGGGGCTCGCCCTTCTTGGACGAGATGAGCCTGATGATGTCTTCGTTGAGACCCTTCGGCGCCCTGTCCTCGTCGAGGGTGGTCACGAAGCCGTACTTGTACTCCTGTTGGATCCTCGTGTGGATCGCTTCGTTAGGTACCGACATCGCTTTCCCGTTCCGCGTTTCGCGTCGCCCGAGCGTTTCCCGTGCGGTTGGGCGCCATTAGCCTTGCACCTGTTCAGAGGCCAAAGGGTCGCCGTTACCCGTTTGCGACGCTCATGATTAGCCGGCCATCCTTATTTAAACATTATGTGGTGTCTATATTGAGTTAATTAGATATAGGGGCCAATTCCTAGGATTTCCTATGCCGGGTGAGGACCAAGCCAAACTTCTTGGCGCCTCCAAGACGAAGATCTTGGAGGAGCTTTCCCGCGGTGACAGGTCCATCTCGCAGCTAAGTGCCGCGGTCGGCATCAACGAGACCGCGGTCCGAGGACACCTCGACGCGCTCACCAGCATGGGCTTCGTGACCGCGGAGTTCCATAACGAAGGGGTCGGCCGACCAAAAAAAAGGTACGCCCTCAGCGCCTCCGGAAAGGAGCTCCAACCAAGGAACTACGGGATGCTTTTGCGCATGCTTCTCGCCAAGATAACGGAGAAACGGGGGACGACCTATACGGCGGGGCTGCTGAACGAGTTGGCGGCCGAGATGGCCGCGACCGTGCCGCTCGGGGAGCATGAAACCGTCCGGGAACGCGCCGCAGGGCTCGAGAGATTCCTCAACGGACTCGGCTTCCAGGCGCACATAGAGGAGAAGGACGGGAGACTCGAACTCGTGCGCCAGAACTGCATCTTCTTGGCGGCAGCCCAGGAGACGCATGGCCTCGTATGCCATGCCTTCGACAACGAACTCATCCGAAAAACGCTCGGCGACGACAAGGTCGAATTGGTCCAGACCATGGCCGAAGGCGCTCATAGTTGCCACAACGTCCTCGGGCCTGTCCCCGGGAAGAAACGCCAACAGGCTTGATCGCGTTCCAGACCGGGCAAAACAAGAACGTGGCCTGGCGAGGTCTTGCGACGTCGGCCGTGATCGCCGGCCGTTTACGAAAAAAAGGCTTCAACGATGGTTCGCGTCCTTGAAAAAAAATAAAAACGAGAGGGCCGCCATCCCAGCGGCCCTCGGAGGTTCCGTTGACGTCTAGGTCTATCGCGCGTGCCTTCTCTAGACGCAGACCCAGACGAACGCGCCGCCGGACGGTGTCCAGACGAAGACGAGGGCGCACGTTATCGCCACGCGGGCGAGCGCCGCGTTTGTCGTCGTGAGGTCGTCCGAGGGTGCCGCGTCGATGAGTGCGGGCGCGGCGGCCACGCTCGGGGCGGTCACTGCCATCAAGCTTAGGGCCAACAGGCCGATTGCCATCAGTTTGTTCGTCTTCATGTCGTTGCCTTCTACCCTTCTTGGATCCGCTTCACCGTATCCATTGCGGGCCGACCCGCGTCAGTGGCAAGAGCCCGGCACCATGCGAAACCGCCTACGCGCGTCCACAGACACGCCGTCCGGCACCATAGCGCCGGTCTCGGCCCGCGTGGACGCCCCCAGGCTTCTTCGCCGGTCCCGGACCGTCGCCCATGGCGCCGTCCGGCCCCGCGAGGGGCGATTCGCCATCATCTGCCGCCGACATTGCGTTGACCCTACGGGTCTCGAACGTCCTCCACAGGAGGGGCCCGCCGCCCGGCTGGAGGCGTCATCAACTCTAGCCTAACGAACTCGAACGCGAGACATTGGTTTTGCCGTAGGACGCCGCCTTTCACTCGACTACGCTCTCCCGAACAGGGTTAATGGTCGGCGTCGCAATGCCAAGTGGGGAACGTCTTGGAGTTTCGCTCACTTGCGGTCCTGCTCGCGCTCACGGGTACTCTTGCCGTCGGCGGCGCATCCGCGATGATGTTCCGGTCGGTCGAAGGGCACTTCATCGAATCTGTCGGAGGGGACGAGGCGCCTATCGGAGGGTTGGGCGGGCGAGCCGGAGGCGGTGGCGTGGGCGGTGGCGGCGGAGGTGGCGGGGAAGCCGAGGGCACCGAGGAGAGTGCCATCGAGCGGCTCTTGAACGACCATGGTCCCGGCTCCCCAGAGGCACCGCCGGGCCCCGCACCGGGCGCCGACGCCGAGACCCTCGCGCCGCAGGGCCCGCCCCAAGGGCCGGTTATCGACGTGCGTTGGCTCTGGACCGCCCTCCCGGGCGCTCCCGTGATCTCCGAGATCAAAGTGCCGCCGCCCTCCTCGCTATCGCGGTGGCTTCCCCGTCCGACGGTATCATCTCCACAGATAGACGGGCCGGAGCTCCCGACGGTTCCGCGCACTGATGGCCTCCTTCCGAGCGAGCCCCCCGCGATGCCGGCGCCACCTTCCGCACCGTCACTGCCAGACGTGAACGGAATCCTGCCGGGCGCCGTCGATGCTGCCCCGCACGCGATGACTGGCGGCGCCGGGTTCTATTGGGCGCTTTACGAAGGCATCGAGGCAGGCGCGGCACCTGGCGGACGGGGACCGGGAAGTGACGCGCCGGTCACCGAATCAGGACCATCGCCACCCGGGAGCGGGACCGCGCGGTCACCGGGGCGCGACCGGCAGGAGGGCGGCACCCATGAGACGCTCGTAGCGGCTGCGGCGGCGGCCGCCGTGGGCGTCATGCTTCTCAGCCCCATCATCACGCTCTACACGCGCCTCGTGAAGAAGCGCCTCCTCGCAAACGAGGTGCGCCGGCGTCTTTACGAGCACGTACGATCGAACCCGGGGGCCGGGTCGGCGGAGGCCGCGAGGGCGGTGGGAGTCCACATCACGACCGCGAAACGGCACCTCGTGGTGCTCCACAAGTTCGACTTCGTCACTGGGATCAACACCCGCACCGGCCCCCGTTACTTCGAGAACCACGGGCGGTTCCCGGTAGAGGCGGCCCGGGACATCCTGTTGCTTCGAAGATCCGAGAACGGTGAATTCTTGAGGGCACTGGTCCGCACGCCCGGAATGGGGTCGGGCGAGATCGCGCGGTCGGCCGGTGTTGCGAAGTCGACGGCGAGCCGGCGTCTTGGCATCCTACTTGCAGCCGGGCTCATCGAGAAGAGCGAAGGCGGATTCGTGGTCACCGCCCGCGCCCTCGACGCGCTCCTCATCCGTGTTTGCGACATTTCAGTCCGCGTGCCCGCCGTACGAGCTCGGGCGCGGTCTTGGGGGTGAACGAGCCGAGGCCGTCAAGAAACCACTTGGCAGGATCGAAGCAAGCAGGGCTTGAGCGGAGACCCCGACGGTCGTCGGCGGATGATGGGCGCCTCGCCGGGAACGGTCATCTACCAAGAGCGGCATGCTCCGCCGATGCGGATCGTCTCCACCAGTCCGGATGCAACGGAGATCGTCTGCGCGCTCGGTGCGGCCGGCGAACTCGCGGGCATCTCCCGCTTCTGCGACTTCCCAGACCACATCAAGGACCGGCCTCGTGTCTCCGATTCCGCCACGGTCGACGCAGAGAGTGTCGTGAAGGCGTCGCCGGACGTGGTCCTCGCGTCGACCAGGATCCAGGACAAGGTCGTTGAAGCGCTCGTGAGACGGAACCTGCGCGTCTTCGTCCTCCAACCGACCGACCTCAGTTCCATCTTCGATAACGTACGCCTCGTGGGCCAATTGATAGACCGCAAAGAGGAAGGGCGCGACCTCGTTTTGAACATGAAAGCGGGACTCGCGGTCGTCAAGGAGAGGGGAGAGAGCCTGCCACGGCGACCGCGCGCGATGGTCGAGGAGTGGGGGGGCCCCGTGATGGTCGCGGTCCCGTGGGTGGCCGAGATCCTGGAGATCGCTGGGGGGGAGAACGTCTGGCCGGATCTAGTGAAAGAGGCCGACCCGGAGCCTCGCACCGTCACGGCCAATGACGTCGAGGGACGGGATCCAGAGATCGATTTCCTGGCGTGGTGCGGCCTCTCCGGGAACATCGACGCGACGCACGCCGCGGCAAGGTCGGGGTGGTCGCACCTTCGTTCATCGCGCCACGGCGGCTTGATCCCCGTCGACGACCGATTACTGATGCGTGGGGGGCCGCGGATCGTCGAAGGGGCCGCGCGACTTGCCGGCGTGGTCGAGGATTGGGTGGAGCGCAATCCAGAGCCGACCGTATAGGGCGCGGGCGACAGAATACGGCTTCCTACTTGGTCGGGCCTTCGCGGGAAGGGTCTTCTGAACGCCCCGCCTCGCTCGTCGGGGGCGCCCTTGCACGCGCTCGAGGCAAGTCGGGGGCGGGGCACGCGGCGTCGTGCGTCTGGATCGTCAATTGGGCAGATTGACCGGCCCAGACGAGATCCGCCTCCGCCGCCTTGGCGCCGCCTAGAAGCGACTTGATGCGGGCTCTCACGAGGAGCCCACGCGCGTCGTAATCGATGCGGAACACCACGGTGGAAAGGCCCCTTGCCGCGATGAAGCCCGGGACCTTTCCCGCCTTGAGCGTCCAGCCCCGGATGACGAGCGCCCGGTTGAAGGGCCGTGTGAACTCGTCCACCGTCGCATTCGATTCGAATACCCAGGCTCTCTCCATCGCGCGCACCCGACCCAAGTCTCGCGCGTCCATAATCCTTTTTATCGCCCGCCGGGTTCTTGCGACCGATACCTTGATGCCCGTCGCCGTGCCGGTCGTATTGTCCCAGACCGGACCCGGTCTCTACGAGTCGGTGTCGGCGCTCCCGTGGCCAATCATCCTCGCGGCGGGCTCGATACTTGCCGTCTACGCGCTCTTCAAGGAGCGTGCCGAGGTGTTCCGGGAGATCGGTTTCTCGCTTCGCGAGGTGACCTTGCTCTGCCTCGGGTCGATCGCCGGTTGGGGCGTCAACATCCCTATCTTGCCGGTGGGCGACGCCTTCTTGACGGTGAACCTTGGAGGTGCCCTGATCCCCGTCTTCCTCGTCGCGTGGTGGATAAGGAGCGGAAAGCTCGACGCCGGAAAGGCGGTCATCGGCATCGTACTCGTCTCGATAGTCGCCTTCTTCATAGTGCGCTTCGAGCCCGACGTCGGGATCATCACCACGTGCCCCACTTGCCTTGCGCCTTCCCTGGTCGCTCTGGTCTTTGCCCTTCTGGTAACCGTACCCTTCGTCATCCGCAGCGTCCCGGTGGCCTACGCGGCTGGAAGCATCGGGTCGCTTCTTGGCGCCGACATCTACAACCTGCCCCAGATCCTGAACTTCTTCGCCCAGACCGGCGGCTCGAGCACCATCTCGATCGGGGGGGCCGGTGTTTTCGATATGGTTTTCCTCGCGGGGATACTCGCGATGACGACGGACCTCGTCATAGTGCTCCTCTTTCGCCCGGGGGAACGTTCCCTCATGAGATTGAGGTTCCAGTACCCCGTGCCGCCCGTGGAGTTTTACGACCCTCTATCTGTCTGGGAGCGGTTCAAGATGATCGCCGACCCGACGCCCGAGGAGAAGTGTCACGCGAGCCTTGCGCTTTCCGACCTGTACATCAAGTCCGGCGAACACCGCCGTGCCCTTGAATACGCCTACCGCGCGGTCGACTACGCTTTGAGGACGGGTTCGCCCCCGCTCATCACGCGGTTCAAGCGACGCGAGATCAGGAACGGCGTGATACTCGAGGACATGAAGACCTTGAGCCGCGAGTACCGGCTTTCACTGGTCGTCGAACCAGGGCGCATCCAGGCGGGCGAGGCGAACCGGGCGGCGAAGACAATCGTGGCCAGTCTGGCACCGCCCGCGGTCGGGGCGAACCGGTTGTGGAGGGTGGACCATGTACCACTTCGCTGACACGCAGGCGCACATAGCCTCCTTGGGACAGAGGGCCGCCGCACTGACCGCCGACGTCGTCGCCGTCTTCGCCGTGATACTCGTCGCCTATTCCCTCACCGTCCTCGGCCAGACCGAGTCGCCGACGGGCCTCGTTCGTAGCCTTACCCTCGCGAACCTCCTCGTCTTCCCTGCGTTTCTCGCCTACTTCACGATACTAGAAGGCCTTTGGGGGGAGACATTGGGCAAGCGCCTCGTCGGGATACGAGTGGCATCGATACGGACGCGTTCTCCGATGCCGGGCGAAGGCGAGTCGCCGGGCGGCGCGGCCCCGGGCGTCGGCCTTTACGACGCGTTCCTTCGAAACCTCCTGCGCTTCCTGTGGATGATTCCCCTTCTTGCGGGCGACGGCCTGAGTCTCATCATCGGTGTCCTGATGTTGGCCATCGACGTCATGGTGCTACACAGGTCGGAATTCGACCAACGGATCGGGGACACGGCCGCATCCACCATCGTAGTCGTCAAGTAGTGGGCGCCCGTTCGCACGAGTCGGGTGAGGAAATGGACACGGCAGCAGACTACCGGGTACTGGTGGCCGAACGGATCGAGACGGAACTCGCGGCGGTGAGCCACGGCAACCGCCTTCGTGGGCAGTTCAACAAGGGTGCTTTCGAAGCCGCCGTGTCCCATTTGAAGACGGAGGTCCTTAGCCTCAAGTACTCGTACGGTGAATCCGGCGACCTTGAGACTTCCGCGTCGGCCAAGGAGGTCGTCGCAGCGGCCACAAGGATCGAGGAGAGCCTCGGCGGCCCCCAATGGCAGGTCAAGATCAAGGAGGACCGCATGGCCGCCGCGTTCGTCCGGTTCGCCCTCGCGAATCTCAAGCGCCTGCCGCAGCGCTTCCGGCTCCCCGGAAACCACCCTGAGAACGCAATAGATCTCCATGTCGGTGAGGTGCTCTCGGCACACAGGCATCCGGACGCCGACAACCTCATCATCACGAACGTCGACGCCGGCCACGCCTTCACCATCGTCACCAACGACGTGTCGGTGCGTAGCGGCGCGGGCGTCGCCGTCGCGCACCTTCCGCCCACGGAACTGCGGGGGACCTTGTCCGAGGCGATGTTCTGCGGGATCGGCGGCAAGGTCATGACGGGGGTTGCCGGAAAGAAGGGGGATCGGCCGGTCCTTCCAGAGAACGCCTACGTGCAGGTGAGGAACGTCCTTAGCGGCTGGCTCAAGAAATGAACGGCACGGGGAAGCACCGGTCGAGGGGACGCGAGGCGATGCGTGTTCAGTACCGATCGAGACCAGTGGCCCTTTTCCAGATGTCCCTGGCCGTCTTCCATTGACGCCGCACATGCGGCGGGAACCGGCCTTGTTCCTTGACGTACTTCTCGATGAACGCGATCGTCACCTCGTCGCTCGGGTAGCCGCTTCCCATCTTGCCTCCGAGTTCCTTTGATATCTTCTGGACCTCCGCGTCCCTTAGGACCTTGGCGAGTATGGACGCGGCGCCCACGTGCGGGTAGGTCGCATCGGCCTTGTGCTCCGCGACGACCGTTATCCCGGCGGGGATGCGCCTCATGAGGTCGGCCGCGAAACGCTTCTCGTCCACGTCCACGGCGTCGACATACGCGTGCGTGGGCCTTAGAAGCGAGATCACCTCGGCATACATGTCGACCTCGATCTCGTTCAAAGTCTGCCTCTCCATGAGGCGATCCAGTTCCGCGGCCGATCTTACCCTGATCTTCCAATCGACGGCGAGCCTCTTTATCTCCGGCGCCAGGCGTTCCCTTTGGGCCGGCGATAGTTTCTTCGAATCCTTCACTCCGATGTCGCGTAAGGCCACGATCGAATCGACCGCCACACCCGCGACGACCAAGGGACCGATGACGGGACCACGGCCTGCCTCATCGACGCCGACGATGAGCTCCTTCACACGGTCTTCCTCTTGACCCTGAGTTCGACGCCCACCTTGCCGGTGATTACCACGTCCTCATCCGGACCGATCTCCTCCTCCGAGCGGGCCGTCCACCGTTCGCCCTGCCAATCGACGTAGCCCGGCTTTTCCGGGCCCACCGGGTCGACGGTGCGCGCCGTTTCCCCCACGATCTCGCCGATCACGGGTCTTCTCTTTCGCACCTCGACGACCTTTGCCAACGCATAGACGCCGACGAGGGCAAGAAGAAGCGTCGGTACACCGATGACGATGAGGAACTGTCGTTGGTATTCGGCCGGGAACTGGAAACCCTCCCCCGGCGCACTTGGAGAGAGCGGGACGGTTATCGCGACGCCGACGAGGAGCAGCACGACGCCGGCTATCCCGAAAATCGCGTAACCTGGGACCGTGAGCTCCACCACTATGAGTGCGATGCCGAGGATGATGATGAGCACACCGACAAGGTTGACGTTGAACCCGAGGCCGATGAGTGCGAGGATGATGGCGATGACGCCTAGCACCTCGACCCCGTGGCCCGGGGCTTGGAGGCCGAAGATGATCGCGTAGATGCCGACGAGGAGAAGGATGGAGGCGATCGTGGGGTCCTGGAAGAACGACAGGAGACCGACGCGTAGCGACGGCGGGAACTCCACGATCTCGGCCGACGAGGTGTCGAGGGTCACATTCCCGGTGGCCGTCGCGACGTTACGGCCGTGTATCGCAACAAGGAGGCTCCTCACGTCGGGAGCGTTGACCTCGACGACTCCGGCCGAAAGCGCCTCGGTCGCATTGAGGTTGAGGTTCTCGGTGACGAATAGGCCGGCCGCCGTGGCGTTTCGGTCATGGGCATTGGCAAGTTCCTGCAGTTTCTTCACGAGAGCGTTGATTATCTTGCTGTCGTTGATCGGCGTGAAGCCGCTTTCAGAGAGCGCCACCGGTTGCGACGATCCGATGACGGTGAAAGGCGCCATGCCGGCGACATGGGTCCCCATGAGGATCACGGTCCCCGCCGACCACGCGACCGCCTGGGACGGGTGCACGTAACCGATGACGGGCACCTTCGAGGCGGCCAACATGTCAGTTATCTGGAACGTCTCCTCGAGACCTCCGCCTGGCGTGTTGAGTTCCAAGACGATCGCCGCCGCCCCCGTCTTTTCCGCGGCGTCGAGCGCTTCCTCGAGATACGTGACGGTCGATCCGGTGATCGGGCCGTCGACTTTCATCACAAGAACGCGCCCTCCGGCCCCTTCGGCGCTCGGAAGGGCGCAAAGGAGGACGAGCGATGCGACTAGTAGTGCGTGGACGCCCCGCATCTACGCCCCGGGACCGCCTCGGCCCGAGACGCCGCGCGCGAGCGCCACCGTCTCGCCCGTCAGTTGGCCACCCATCGAAGAGACCACTATGAGGTTCTTTTCCCGCGCTATCTCCGCAAGGGTCTGGAGCTCCCTGAGTTTCAGCGCCGTGGGGTAGGTCGTATACAGTTCCGCAGCGTCCTTCATCTTCTGGGCCGCCTGGAACTCTCCCTCCGCCATGATGACGCGGCTTCTCCGTTCCCTTTCCGCCTCGGCCTGTTTCGCGATGGCACGTAGCATCGATTCGGGTAGCGACACGTCCTTGATGGTCACGCCCGAGACCTTCACGCCCCACGCGTCTGTCGCGTGGTCGAGGATCTCCTGGAGCTTGCGGTTGAGATCCTCGCGGTTACTCAGAAGGTGATCGAGTTCCACCTGTCCGATGACGTCTCGAAGCGTGGTCTGCGACAGGAGCCCGGTCGCGAGGAAGTACTGCTGTACGTTCACGACCGCTTTCACCGGGTCGAAGACCCGATAGTAGAGGACCGCGTCCACGTCGACGGTCACATTGTCCTTCGTGACGCCGCGTTGCTTTGGGACGTCGATCACGTTGACGCGGAGGTCGATCGTCTGCGTCTGGTCGATGATGGGTATGATGAACGCCACCCCCGGCCCCTTGATGCCTATGAGCCGACCAAGGCGGAAAATCACTATGCGCTCGTATTCACGGAGTATCCTGACAGCCGCGAAGAAAAGCATCACGAGAAACAGCAGGACGATGACGATCAGGAGCGTGTCTTCAAAGGCCATTTTACAACCGGCACGGCAAGAGCGGCCGGCGATATAAGGGTAGGGAAATCACTGGGAAGGCTTCCCTATCACGGCGAAAGCACGGGGAAGGCCTCCCTTTTACGACGAAGTCCCCTGGGCCGAGCCCATTCATCCCACCGGGGAGGCCACGGTCGTGTGTTGCCCTCCGTCGCTTGCAAGTGCAAAAAAGTTATTATACTAGCCAATATGACCGAGACCCGATGAGGTCGCTCGACGAACAGCTAGCGGACCCGTTCGTCCAAAGAATCGCGGTCGCTGGCGCGGCCCCGATCGTATTCGTCCTCGTGGGACTGAATGTCTTCCCGGGGCAGTTACGCGCCGTCCTTGCCTTCATCGACCCGGTACTCCTTCTCGTCGTCTTCGGCTCCCTGGCTCTACTCGGGGCGGGGTACTACGCGCGTGGCGCGAACCGGTACGACCTGCGTATCGCCGGCTGGCTGCTGTTCGCCTCCTACTGGCCCACACAGGCGCCCCACTTCTTCTTCGAAGGGGACCCCGTGAACGCGTACTTCGCCCTCTTCGGGCCGCTCTTCCTCGATTACATCGCATATCACGAGCACCTGTCGAAAAAATGGGGCGAGGATCCGCGGCCGCTACGATGGATGGCTGGAGCGACCTTCATTTCCGCCGCGACCTACTTCGTCATATATCGCCTTCCCCCGATAACCGAGGCGCTCATCTATTCCACCACCGTCCAGACGACGTGGGTGCTGCAGCTCATCTTCGGCGTCCCGTCGACCGTGGTCGTCGCTCCGTCGAGCGACCCCGAGGGCCGGTACCACATATTCCTCGAAGGTGGGACGGATTACGCGGTCACCATCATCCTTGCGTGCACGGCGATACAATCCATAATGATCTTCGTCGCCGCTATCTACTGCACGGAGAACGCTGCGAAGGAGCGAAAGCGTCTCGCGTACCTCGCGGTCGTCCCCGTCATTTATTTCTTGAACCTGTTCCGTAACGCGTTGATCGTCTGGGGCTTCAAGATCCAGGAGACGGTTCCAGACTGGTTCGTAGGCTTCTGGGGCCTGTTCGGCGTCGAGACGGGTGCGGTCAACTCGTACGCGCGCTTCGAATTCATGCACTCGGTCGTCGGAAAAGGCGGAAGCCTCGTCGCCCTCGTCCTCATCGCCCTCGCGGTCTTCATGCTTCTTCCCGAGTTGCATTCGAACATCCTCGACATCTTCGACCTTCCGAAGCGCCGTCGACCCGGGTTTTTCGAAAGGCCGCCGAAGCCGCCCGTGAACGGAGGCGCGCTTACCTCCGGCGACGCGGGGCCGGTCGAGCAACCCGAAAAACGGGATGAAGATCCAAGCGCCTCGCCAAGGTGAACTCGTGCGCCGCCTCTACGTCGTCCCGGCCATTGGCGATAGGGTTGACGGGGGTCTATGATGAGAGTCACGGCGCCCGGCACCTTCCACCTCTACTTCTGGCCTTTCTTCATCGGCATCCTCCTCATGCTCTACGACCTTTTCTTCGTCCCGGACAAGGGACTGTATTTCGGCGCCGGGTTGACGCTCCACCTTACCGGCGTGTCTCTCGGCTTCATGTTCCGAGACCCCGCGCGCCCGGCGGGTCCGGGAGTCGTCTCCCCCGCGGACGGGAAGGTGGTCGCGGTCGAGGAGACGGAGGTCGGCGGCCACGCCCTCCGCATCTACCTTGGACCGCTCGACGTCCACGTGAACACGTCGCCCGCCGACGCCGTTGTCGTGTCGCAAGAGCATCGTAGCGGCGGGCACCGGTTCGCATGGGACAAGGACTCCGACGCCAACGAGCGCCTTCGCACGACGCTCCAATGCAGCGAAGGCACGATCGTAGTGACGCAGATCGCGGGTGCTTTCATGCGCCGCGTGAGAAGCTACGTGGTGCCGGGGCAGACGTTGAAGAAAGGCGAACGTCTCGGCATCATAATGCTCGGAAGCCGCGTCGATGTCGAACTGCCCCCCGGTCTCCTCCCCACGGTGGGGAAGGGTGAGAGGGTCAGGGCGTCGCAAAGCACGATCGCGAGGCGCACCGGATGAGGCTGAAGAACCATTTCGCGGACGCTCTCACCCTCCTGAACGGCCTCGCGGGATTCTTTGCGATCATCACTCTTTTCATCGAGACGGGGTACTTCACGGCGATACGCGACGACATCGTCGCGACTGCGTTCATCGGCATCGGGCTTGCCTTCGACGGGCTCGACGGGATCGTGGCAAGAAGGTTCGGGTCGACGCGCATCGGGAAACAGTTGGACTCGCTCTCTGACCTCATAACCTTCGTCGTCGCACCAGCCCTCTTCATCATCTATGCTTACGGGGCCGAAGCCTGGTATTCCGCGATCCTCGTGGCCCTTCTCGTCCTGGTCTTTGGCATGTTGCGCCTCGCGCGTTTCAACGCGACCGACGAGCCCGAAGCAAAGACCTTCAGTGGACTGCCGACGCCGTGGTGCGCCGTCTCGATATGCCTCCTGGTCCTTTCGCCGATCCCGCGCCCGGTGTCTCTTGCCGTCATCAGCCTCCTCGCCTTGTTGATGGTCAGCAACATAGCCTACCCGAAGTCTCGCGACCGGATAACCGGGGTCGCCCTCGGCATCATCGTCGTCGCCGTGGCGTTCGCCTTGTCGCTCCTCTTCTATCCACGCTACACGGACGTCGTCCTCATCCTTGCCTCGTCGCTCACCGCGCTCATCGTCGCCGCTGGGCCCATCGTGTCGATGCAGTTGCAGCGCCGGGGCCAGTAACGCCCCGGAAAGCGCCTGTTTCAACCCTGAACGTTAAAAACTGTTTATTAGCACGGAGAACGTTACACACCCGCTCACGATGCCCGTCGACGTGAAAATCGGCATTACCGGCCTCCCATCGGTGGGAAAGACCGTGACGCTCCTGAAGATAGTCGCAAAGCTCGAAGAGCGCGAGACGATCGTCGGTGGGATGGTGACGGAGTCCATCGACGACGACGACGGCGAACGGACCGGCTTCAAGATAATGAACTGGCTCACGAAGGAAGAGGGCATCCTCGCCCACGTGAACATCAACAGCGAGGTGAAGGTCGGGAAGTTCGGAGTCGACCTGAAAGCCCTCGAAGACGTGGGGGTCCAGGCCATCCAGCAGGCCATAAAGGAGGCCGAGGTCATCGTCATCGACGAGGTCGGCAAGATGGAGATGGAGAGCGAGGCCTTCTGCGCGTCTGTCACGAAGGCACTCGACTGCCACAAGCCGATGCTCATGACACTGCACAAGAAGAGCAGGAATCCGCTTCTTCAGGACATCCGGCGAAGAGACGACATCCGCATCCTGGAGGTAACGAAGGTGAACAGGAACCTGCTGCCTTACAAGATAGAGAAGTTGCTTGAGGGCGAAGTGCTCTAGGGTACCCTGCGGTTGGGGCCGCGCGGCCCGGGCCTTCGGAGGACGCCTTCCGTTGCGCGACACCTCAAACTTTATTGCGAGTGCCCACTTGGGTCCTCCAAATGAACCCCGATGCCGCGCTTGCCGCGATCAAGGAGGGCGGCACCACCCTTCGCGTCCCCTCGGACCACAAGCAGCGCGGCCCCGGAAAGCGTCGCGGCCCGCTCTTCTACAACCGGGCGGGCGAGAAGAACCGCTCGCTTAGCGTCCTCATCGCCGCCACCGAGAACGCGCCGCGTCCGATATTCGCTCTCGACGGGCTTTCGGCCAGTGGAGTGCGCGGCCTTCGCTGGATGGTCGAGGCCGGCGTCAAGGACGTGACGTTGAACGATCGCGATCCGGCCGCCACGGAATTGGAGTTCAAGAACGCGGAGGCGAATTCGGTGGCGCCCCAGATAACGAACCGCGACCTCAATTCGCTGATGAGCGACGAGCGCTACGATCTCATCGACATAGACCCCTTCGGCACCCCGGCTCCGTTTCTCGACGCGATCGGCCGCTCGCTAAAACGTGGTGGCCTTGTCTCGATCACGGCCACCGACACCGCTTGCCTCGCCGGTACTTCTCCCGCCGCGTGCAAGCGCAAGTACCTCGCGACCCCGCTTCGCTTCGATGCGATGCATGAGACGGGGCTACGCATCCTCGCCGGTGCGGCGATCCGTGCGGCGGCGAAATACGACGTCGCGTTGAAGCCGCTTCTCGTCGAGACGGATCAGCATTATTACCGCGTCCATCTACGTTCGGCCGGGGGAGCGGCGACCGCGGACAAGACGCTTGACCGGTTGGGCGTGATGCAATACTGTACGTCATGCCTCCGAAGAGCCTTGCACACTGCTCCCGCCAAACATTGCGAGTGCGGCGGCCCGCTCGAAACAGCCGGCCCCCTCTGGGCGGGGCCGATCTTCGATGAATCCTTCATCGAGGAGCTTCACGGCATTCTCGGGAAACGCGAATTCCATTCCGCCACCCGCCTCGAGGCCCAACTGGGCCGGTTCGCCGAAGAGGCCCGCGTGGAATCGCCCTCGATCGACGTTCACGTCGTGGCCCGTGGCGTCAAGGCATCCTCCATCCCGTTTTCCGACATACTTCAAGGCCTACGCGCCGTCGGGTTCAAGGCTTCGAGGACGTCGCTCATCGACACGGGGATCCGCACCGATGCTTCCCCTAAGGAGATCCAGGCGATACTTCTCGAAGCAAAGGCCCGATGAGGCCGAGCGCTCCACCCGGTCGTGTCATTCTTCGTTCTCCGGTTTGTCCTGCGGAGGAAGGCCGAACCGTTTCGCGATGACGTAGATCTCGCTCGACGATTCGCGCGTCGCCGGCGGCCGATGGGTCCTCACTTTGCTGAACTTCGCCTCGACCAATTTCACGTAATCCTGGAAGAGGTCGCCTTCGAAGACCTTGACGACCAACCGGCCACCAGGCCGCAGTAACCGTGTCGCGACGAGAAGCGCGGTCTCCGCAAGGTGCACCGATCGCGCGTGGTCGGTCTCGTAGTGGCCCGAGATGTTGGGACTCATGTCCGAAAGCACTACGTCCACGCTAGCGCCGGCGGCCTTCCTCACTTCTTCCTCGACCTCGGGTTTCGTGACATCGCCCCGGAGGAACACGCAGCCCTCCTCGGGGTCGATGCGTTGCAAGTCGACGCCTACGACGCGGCCGTCCGGAGCCACGAGTTCCTTTGCGACCTGGCTCCATCCGCCCGGGGCGGCCCCGAGGTCGACGACGCAAAAACCGGGCCTGAAGATCTCGAACCGCTCGTTGATCGCCAGGAGCTTGTAAGCGGCGCGGGAGCGGTAACCCTCGCGCTTCGCTTTGCGGTAGAAGGCGTCGTTACGCCTTTCCTTCACCCAGCGCCTGACCACGGGGGCGGGAGAGGGCCCCGCACGATAGAGTTTTTGCATCGGGGCCGCCGCTCGCGGGCGAGGCGTCGAGGCGAGGCGCTTCAAGACGTCTCGAGAACGGTCAAACTTATCCGCCCCATCGACCTTCATCGAGCGTGAAGGCGAGAGCGCTCCTGCCGCTGATACTCGTTTTCGGCGGTTGTCTCAGTGTGGGCGCTCCCTCTTCCGGTTCTCCGTTGCAGCATCCGAAGCTCCTCCTGGCGGACGGCTACGACGGCCGCGTTGAAGTCTACGTGCACTCGGCTTTCGGAGAATTGAGGTATGACTGGTTGAACTTGAGCCTCGACAACGCGACGTCCATCGCGTTGAATGACACTTATGCGCTCAACAACAAGACGGGAAACTCTTCCTTCCACCTACGGATCGATGCCCTGCGCGCCGAGAACCGGTTCTACTATGAACTCGACTTCGCCTTGAACGCGTCCGGCGAGTCCGCCCGCATCACCCCTTACAAGGCCGGGGTCGCCTTGGTCCGTGAAGCGCGCGAGACCGCGTTGCCGTTCGAAAAGCTATTAGAGCGTGTGGATATTAACGGCCAGAAGGACGATGGCGCAACTTCCCCGTAGCTACGTGACGGCGCTGGCGCTTGTCGCCCTCGTCATCCTCTTCGTCGTTTTGGCCGCCTTCGGCATCATCCCGCTTGAAAGCCTGTTCCTGTTCCTCCTCGGGAACGTGTTCCTGCTCGTCACGATAATCGTCCTCGCTTTCCTCGGCGGGATGTTGATCGGCCTTTTCGTCGCTCATCGGATACTCCAGGGACGGGGCTTCACGCCGTTCGAACGGTCGATGATCGAGGCGCATCGCGACATCAAGGACCTCATCGCGCGCGTGGAAGAAGCCGAAGGTGAGATCAAGGTGAGGCTCGGGGCGCTTGAGAAGAAGATCGGGCCCTGAAAGCACCTCCGAGACATTCCGACTCTCAAACGGCCCATCCTTTCGCGAGCGGGCGCGCCTTCCCGGGCGCAAGGTCGTCCGCGGGCCTCGCGCCGTCGCCCGTTTCGATCGACCATGGTGGGGGCGCGTCAGAGGTATTTTTTACTCCCTCCACATTAACACGCGCGAATGCACTGGGCCGACGTCCTCGCTTCCGAACTCGTTGCCAAGAAACCCGTTGAAAAACAGGTCTTCGCCACAGCGATTACTCCATCCGGCCCGATCCACGTAGGCAACATGCGCGAGGTCCTCACGACCGAGGCGGTGTTCCGGGCCACCAAAGACCTTGGCGTCGCCTCGGAACTCATCTACATCGGTGACACGTTCGATCCACTGCGCAAAGTCTACCCGTTCCTGGACGCCGCGACCTATGCGCCTCACGTCGGTAAACCCCTTTCCGACATCCCCTGCCCTTGCGCCGGTCACGCGTCCTACGCCGAGCATTTCCTGCAGCCTTTCCTTGGGGCGCTTCATGAACTCGGCGTGGACCCGCGAGTACTCCTTGCCCATGAGATGTACCGTTCCGGGATGTACGTGGAGGCGACGAAGGTGGCGCTCGAGCGCACCTCGGAGATCAGGGAGATAATCGAGCGCGTGAGCAAGCGGGCCCTGCCCCGCAACTGGATCCCCTTCAATGTCCTCTGCCCATCGTGCGGACGCTTCAGCGGCGTCGTCCCGACGCTCTACGAATACCCGTTCATCGATTTCTCGTGCACGCTTCCCGCGAAGGGCGAGACCCCGGCGGGCTGCGGTCACGTCGGACGCTACGACATAACGAGGCCGGGAGGCGGAAAACTCCCTTGGCGCGTCGATTGGCCGGCACGCTGGGGGTTCCTAGGCGTCACATTTGAGGCCTTCGGCAAGGACCACGCCGCCGCGGGAAGCTCGTGGGACACTGGCACCGAGATCGCAAAGCGCGTCTACGATTACGAACCTCCCCACCATACGGTCTACGAGTTCGTCCTCATCAAGGGACAGGGTGCCATGCACTCATCGACCGGGACGGCCGTGGCTGCCACCGACATGCTCGCCATGACGCCGCCAGCGGTCTTGCGGTTCCTGATGCTACGATACCAGCCGGAGCGGCACATCGACTTCGACACGGGGCTTGGCATCCTGCAACTCGTCGACGATTACGACAAGTGGGAGGACGCGGCCTTCACGGGGACTAGCGCGCCCGAACTCCAGGAGGCGAAGCGAACCTACGAACTCGCGCAACCACGGGAGATCCCACGCATCCGGCCCCAGCAAGTCGCGTACCGACACCTCGTCACGGTCGTGCAGGTCGCAGGAGGCATCGAACAGGTCGAGGCGGTGCTCGGGCGGACCGGGTACATCTCGAAGCTATCAGACGCCGATCGCGAGGCTCTTCGCGAGCGAGTCCGGCACGTGAAGCATTGGATCGAACGGTTCGCGCCGGAGGACGTGCGGTTCTCCCTCCAGGCAACACTCACCGATGAAATGGCGGCGGCGATCACGCCGAGCGAGCGGAACACCCTTCAGGCCGTCGTCGCGGCCCTTGGATCCGTCGCTTGGTCGCCCGAGGCGATACACAATGCGATACACGAGGCGGGCGCTAGACTCGGGCTCAAAGGCGGCGAGGCGTTCAAGCCCGTATACAAGGCGCTTCTTGCGAAGGAGCGGGGCCCGCGCGCAGGCTTCTTCCTCGCGAGTCTCGACCGCGATTTCGTGATCACGCGGCTCGCGGAAGCGTCGAAGTGAAACGCCGCTAGATTCCGGCCGCGCACGAGAGACGGCGCGGGATCCATGTCACGCGGTGCCCTCTGCACAACTCCGCTTTGTGACGCGCGCCTTCATAAAAGGCTTAATACGCCAATGTATACCCGGGCGCAACGTATGCCAGAAGCCGTCGCAGGCGAGGGAAGACCGCTGTCTCCGAGCGAAGAGCTTGAGGAGGAGCTGGCGAAGATACTCGCGGACCTCCAATCGGCGGTCCCGGGGATACTAGGGACGATTCTCAACACGGACGAGGGCCACGTGGTCGCAGCGAACCTCAAGGGCGGGGCGGAGACGGGGCCGGCCGCCATCGTCGGTAGCCTTGTTGCAAAAGCCTCGGAGCGTTGCGTCGCGCTCATGGACTTCGGCACTCCGATGAACACGGTGATAACCACGGACAGCGGGTCCATCTGCGTTTTCGCGGTCGACGACGTGACGACGCTCACGGTCCTCCTGCAGCCTCACACGAACAGCATCCTCGTGCTCGTCGAGGCCCGGAAAGCGGTCGAGAGGATCAGGAAGGCGATCACTCCTGGCGTTTGAGATAACGACGATGCAAGATGCCGTGGCCCTCTTCAACGGCGTCGCGGCCGTGTTCATCCTCCTCGTGGGGCTTCGCCTGGCGCAAGTGCTCTCGAACAACCCGGTATCGGAAGTGATCGAGGAGGTCATGTACATCCGCGTCCGGGAACTGGCGCTATCGGCTTCCCTTTTCCTCACGGTCCTCACGATGGAACTCGTGGAGTACCTGCCGCCACTCGTCGCTGCGATCGGCGTCGCCGATATCGGGACATTCCAGGGGATGGCGCTCTACCTCAACGGCATCCAGGCGATCTTCCTCTTGATCGCCACGATACTCGCCTTCACCATACTCTCGGGCTATTCAAGACGTCACCAGGAGGATCGCTCGCGCGGCCTCCTTGTAGACCTTGCGGCGAGGAAGCGACGCCCGAAGCGGCGGCTCGAGTAGGCGAAAACGACGAAGAGCGCCTCTGATGCGCGGGGTCTCCAGCGCCTCGACTAACGCTTGAGTTCCCGCTTGCAAAACTCGGTGAGTAACGGCAGCGCCTTGTAAAGGTCGGCCACGAGCCCGTAGTCGCACTCCTTGAAAAACGGCGCGTCCTTGTTGCTGTTGATGACGACGATGGTCTTCGCGGAACGTATCCCGGAGAGGTGCTGTATCTGGCCTGATATCCCTGCTGCGATGTAGAGTCGAGGCTTCACCTCTTTTCCGGAGAGCCCGATCCACTTGTCGTCGGCTATCCATTTCAGGTCGGCCCCGATCGGGCGCGACCCGCCGACCTCCGCACCGATGACTTTGGCCAGGTCGTATAACATCTGGAAGTCTTCCTTCTTCTTGAAGCCGCGACCGCCGCAGACGATTGTTTGCGCGGCGGAGATGTCGACACCCGCAGTGGAGCGTTTCTTGACTTCGACGAGCCTTGTCCGGCTTGGCTTGACAGCTACCTTGACCTCTGCGACCTCCCCCTTCCGTGAGGCATCCGCGGGGAGCGGTTCGAAAGAATGGGGGTGGATGGTGACGATCGTGAGCCCGGGCGTTGACGGCGCCACGGTCTCGACCGAATTGCCGGAGAGGACGAGCCGCTCGAAGGACGGGCCGTCCCCATGGATCCGGATGACGTCGTTGATGCAAGCGGCCTTGAGGCGCTCGGCAAGACGAGGCCCGGTCTCCCTGCCGAACTTGTTCCCGGCCATGACCACGTAGGAAGGCGCGCGTTCGCCGATGAGTCTGTGAAGGACCTCCGTGAAACCTTCCACGGAACGTGCGTCTAGCCCCGCGTCCGTGACGGCGACGACCGCATCGGCGCCATGCGAAATGAATCCGGAAACATCACCCGCCGCCTTCCCGAGGTCAGCATAGATCACTTGAGCCGCGGGACCCCCAAGAGCCCGTGCCGCCGCTATGGCCTCGAGCCCGCCGCGCGTTGAATTGCCGCAAGCAAGGATCACCGTCACTTCAACGCACCTTCCTTCACGAGACGGCGGCCAAGCTCCTCTACTTGTTTTTCTAGGTTGTCCCCTTGGATGAGTTCGGCCTTCCGTTCGCTCTTCGGGGCCCTGTTGGATATCTGCTTCACGCGCGCCATCCCCTTCCCGACGTCGGCAGCCGCCACACCAAGCTCGCTTGCGTTCCAGACCTTCATCGGTTTCTTGCCGGCTTGCAGGATCGCCATCAGCGAGGGGAGACGCGGTTGGTTGATTTCCTGGGTCACACTCGCAAAAGCCGGGAGGTCCGCCTCAAGCACTTCGACCCCTTCGTCGCCTTCGCGCTCGATCACGGCCTTTCCGCCGTCGACCTTTAGCGCCGTCGCGTATGAGAGTTGTGGGAGGTCCAATCGTTCCGCGAGGCGCGGCGTGACCTGGCCCCCTAGAGTGTCGATCGCGAATTCGCCGCCGATTATGAGGTCGAACGCCCCGGCCTTGCGGATCGCCTTCTCGAGGATCAACGCCTTCGAGGCGCTATCGGACCCGTCAAACGCCGGATCACGGCAGATGATGGCGTCGTCGCAGCCCATCGCGAGCACTTCCTTGATCGCCTCCTCGGCCTTCGCCCCGCCGACCGTGAGCGCCGTGATGGTCGAGCCCAGGTTCTTCTCCTTGACGCGTATCGCGGCTTCGGCCGCGTTCTTGTCCATGTCCGAGACCTTGAAAGGAACGCCGGAAAGTTGCGGTTCGCCCGTCTTCGAGTCGATCTTCACGACATCGACGTCGATTGCCTGCTTCACGAGGACGATTATCTTGACCATGGGCGGTCAAGCGGGTATCGGGAGGAGCGATATAAAATCAATAGTCGATTCTACGAGCATGCGATCCGCATCATCGACAACGGTGACGGAAGCCCCGGGGCAGCCGAGTGTGGTGGAAGCCGCCGGTGTGTAGCGTACGGGTCGGGCGTCCACGACGCGCTGGCCCGGGGTCAAACTTTTCGCAAGATCCTGTACCCCTGTCCCCCGCCACTAACAGTTCGTTTCATCTGAGGGCTTTCGCCCTCTCGATTTCCTGACCCGTGGCGGGGCGACTGTCGGGGCGTATCGGGGACGGCGTTGTCCCGGCATCAAAGTATAGCTCCTGGGGAGCCGCTCCGCCGGGGGCCCATTGCCGGACCCTTTCGCCCCCGCAACCGCACTCCCATCACGTGTATCCGGGGTGTGTGATTGTGCGAGGGCTGTATTCCACTACGCGTCAAGGGTAATAATGTTCGCCATGACCGTGAGTCGTTTCATCGCGATTTGCGTCGTTCAGACGGCGAAGACCCAAATGACCGCCGTAAGGTCCGAGACGCGCGAAATCGGGCTAGGCGCACCATCCGCGGGAACCGGCAACGGCATCGCGGACGCTGGCGTCTCCCGCTCGACTACCGGGCTCAAGGCGAGTATTGCGGCCTCCGCCATCACGGGCAGGCCTTGGTCGGTGGACGAGAACGACAGTTACCCTCTTGTCGGGTCGATTGAAAGGCCCGGAATCCTCGCGACCATCGACGCGAAGAACTGGCGCGACCTTGTGGACCCCAAGAGCGGCGAGACGGTGAAGGTGAAGATCAAGCGGGGGGACAAGGTGAAGGTGACGCTGGCCGAGAGGGATTACTTGGAGGGGCGGATGGTCGCGAAGTTATTGGAATGACGGCGGAGTCGCCCTTTTTGGAGCAGGTGCCCTCGCTCACGGACCACCTACGCGCCGCGTCGCCCATCGAAGGACGCGCTCGGCCTCCTTTACAATGATCTCCGTCTCATCCGGCGAGACGTGACGATCCTCATACTCGACGACGTTCTTCATCGCGAGGACGTTCTTCGCCTGCGATGCTTTTTCCCTGACGTCGGGGAGTGACACCTTCGAGACGAGGGCCAGAACGTCTGCATGATCTGGGCCGCGGGACCGTTCGCCCAGATACGCGACCGTTACCGCGTCGAGGGCGGAAATGACACAATGAACGGCCGCGAGTGCCGCGCCGTCGCTGTTACCGGTCGAGTACGCGTCGCTCATCATGCGATGGAAGTGGGTCGCCTTCGCAAGATAGACGGCGGCACGCGTTTTCGGGAGCCTTTCCACTCTCATGGTGTCCGGTCAAGGAGCACCTTCCCCTCTGCTTCTATGTTCTTCATGAGGGGCAGCCGATTCTTTCGGCGTGCCTCCTCGACGGAATAGACGACGCCCGCAAGTCGGTTCCCGAACCTCGACGCGACCTTCGTTTGAGCTGCGTCAAGCCGGAAAGCGAGCGCGGACTTCGCCGCTTCGTCGGCGACGATCGCAAGAAGGTCGATGTCGCTTTCCGGCGATTCCTCCCCCCGCGCGACGGATCCGAAGAGGACAAGCCGCACGAGTCCCGGAGACGACTGGAGTTCGTCCTGGAGTAGTCGCGCGAGTTCCTCTCTTGCCCGCCTCTCGGCCGTGAAGAGTGCTGAAAGAGGGGCCGTCAGGTAGTGGTCGCTCTCCCATCGCCACAGGTGGGCTTTGCCCGCCACACGGGTGAAGAGCGCACCGTGGCGCAGGAGCCGGTTCAACTCCTTGATCGCCATCGGCACGGAACAGCCCGACGCGAGGGCGAGCTCCCGACCGGTGAATTCCTTTCCAGGAAAGGCCACGAGGGTCCGGAGAAGCCGAACCGACGTCGTGTTATGGAGAACAGGCTCCAGACCGCCATGGAAGCGAATGTTAGCACCAGATAACATGTATTAGCTGGTGATAACATAGAGGTTTCGGTGGGGGGCCACGTTCTTAGGGGCGTGCCCCACACTCGGACAGCGTTCCGAAAGGGGCCCCCGGCGGTCCGCGCCCAGAACGGCCGATGTTCCTTACGTTCGCAAAGTGCCTACGCTCTCTGCCACTCGGAGGCGACCGAGGGTCGTGTAAATGAGCCCTTGCACATGGGGTTCTCCTTGCTGAAGCGGTATCGGATCCTCAAGCTCCCAGAGAGTGTCATTCGAGAACTCTACGGCCGTTTTCCAGTCCTTCGGCTCGCTCACTTCGTCGGAGAGCTCCGGAAACTTGACCCGTGTCGTACGGAACCACTCGGGAGCGGGCACTACGCGTTCCACGGGCGCAACAAATCTTATGCACTGACGGGGCTTCGTGATGTAGAAGGCGCAAAACGCCGGGTTTCTTTTCATCGGGACCTGATACCATGCACGATACTTTTCCAGAAATGGAATGCCATCAGGCGTTGCCTGCACTACCGCGACTAGGGCCTCAGCGTCTCCAACCAGGCGCTCCCGACGAATTCGGCCCACGGCCGAGGTCCCTAGGGGGGATTCAAGCCGAGTTGGTTCAACCGACTTCATGACTAGGCGAGGTGTGGCCCCCTCTAATTGAAGGCGTACCTGATCGAGCAAACGCTCGACTTCCGCGCGTATTCGTGATTCCTCGACGCCGACGTCAGCCAACGTGGCAACGATTCGCCGGCTTCGTTCCTCACGCACCTCCTCGAAGAGTGCCAAAGCAATCCTTCGTTGCCCAATCTCGTCAGCGAGGTCGGCCAATCGGTTTTTCCGGAGCCCTTCGGGCGACAGGGCCTCCAGGTAAGACTCGAACTCGGACGCCTTGTGGAGAGCGAATCTTATTACGATCGCGTCCGTGGCGTTCTTTGCCGCAGCCTCCGTATCAAGAACGATGAAGTCGGACCCGTTGCAAACCATGCACCACCGGACCCTCTCGTTTCGGCCGTAAGACATCGTTTGCTTCAATTCCCTTTCGCCGATTTCTGTTCCTAGTGCCTTGGCTTCGAGGAATGCCGCAGGATTTCCATCGACCTTGAGGCAATAATCAGCCGGGTGGTTGCCGGATGCCATCTGGACAGGGTATTCCACTTCGATTTCGTCGGGCGAAAAATTCCATCCAATCGCCCGAAGGAATGGATCGATAATTCTCGCCCGCGTGTTGGCTTCCGACAACTTCCGGCCAGAGGCCACGATCGAAGATTGCGAACGAAGGACGGCTTGTAGCTCGGACTCGGTCATGGTTTCGCATGTGGCGAGGCCATGTCAAACCTGATGACGCGGCTACCTTCATATGACTCGCCGCACTACATCCTCCTTGACCAGTCATGAGCCGCCGCCCCCACACCATTGCCGAAAGAATACTCGCCCCCAAATCAGGCGCGACCGAAGTGTCTCCCGGCGAGATTGTCGAGGCCAAGGTCGACGTCGCAATGGCCCAGGAGGCGCCTGCGACGGCGGAATTCAACAAAGATCCAGCTACGTCTCATGCTTTCTTAACACCCGCTCCGAACTCGTCGTCCCGATGATGGACGACAGCACCTGCATCGGCGAGGTCGACATCGACAGCGACAAAGTGGGCGCCTTCATGCCGCGGGACGAGCGTTTCGTCGGAAAGGTCGCGGGCATGCTCGCCAGCACGGCGCGTCGGCTGAGAAAGTAGGTTCCGAGCGAAGCCTTGACGGGATGTCCTTTCCGTTCCGCCGCTCCAGATGGACGCGGGTGAGCGGTTAAATACCACGAGCGATTACACGTCTTTCGAATGATTTTCATTGGTCCTGCCGGCGTTCCGCTTTCCTGCAAAGGCCGCACCGTGATGGAGGGGATCCAGCATGTGCAGGAGCTCGGCCTCAACGCGATGGAAGTGGAGTTCGTCCGTGGCATCAGGATGGACGAGGCCTATGCGACGGAAGCGGGGAGACTCGCCCGCGACCTCGGTGTGCGGCTCTCCGTGCATAGCCCTTACTACACGAACCTCGCCTCCGATGACGAGAAGACGATCCAGAAGTCCATCGACAAGATCACTCTCTCCGGCAAGATGGCCGACCTCATGGGGGCGGATGTCGTCGTCTGCCACCCCGGCTTCTACACGACCCTCGGGAAGAGGGAATCGGTCAAGAAGGCCATCAAGACGACCGAGACCATAATGCAG
Organism: Euryarchaeota archaeon; assembly: GCA_016207515.1. Classification (NCBI taxonomy): domain Archaea; kingdom Methanobacteriati; phylum Methanobacteriota; species Methanobacteriota archaeon. The sequence goes on from JACQPN010000001.1 coordinate 101,306, forward strand.
TACTTCGAGGAAGGGAAGTTCCAAGTGAAGCTCGGCCTCGAGATAATGGGCAAGCAGCAGACCTTCGGTGACATCCAAGAGGTCAAGGAGGTGTGCGAGGCTGTACCGGGGACGACGCCGGTCATCGATTTCTCGCACGTGCACGCGAGGTCGAACGGTGGACTCAAGACTAGGGATGAGTTCCAACGCGTCTTCAACGCCTTCGAGTCGCTCAACGTGAAGCACTGGTACTCGTACGTCACGGGCGTCAAGTACGTGAACGGCAGTGAACTCTACCACGTCCCCATCAAGAAGGGCGACATGGACGTGGACAACCTTGTCGAAGTCGTCCTCGACAACGCGTACGACATCACGATAATCTCCAACAGTCCGATCGTCGAGCATGACGCGATGTTCGTGAAGATCCATTTCGAACGCGCGCTCGAAAAGCGCGGCTTCGCGGGAGGCCGCGGTGCGCGCCCGATCGTGGAGGGGTAGGACGCTCAAGAAGCCGCGACGGGCGCAAGGCGCTGGAAAAGCCGGGAAGTCCGGCTCGCCCAAAGCCCCCGGGCGGCGGCGTAACACCGCCGCGGCGAGAAATATGGGCGAACGCATACACCGGGCCGCGAGCCGTTTCATCGCGGAGCAGGCACTCGATGCGATCGAAGGTGTGCCCTCGGGCCGTAGCGAGGAGTTCCTGAGCATCCTCGAGGCCGCCAAGGAGGTCTTCATTTTCGGGCGCGGTCGAAGCGGTCTCGTCGGGCGGGCGCTTGCCGTCCGCCTGTCCCACCTTGGGATAGCCTCCTACGTAGTCGGGGAGACGATCACGCCGCCAGTACAGCGCGGCGACGTCGTCATTCTTCTCTCGGGCTCGGGGGAGACGTTCTCCGTCCTCGTCACAGCGCGCGTCGCGAAGGACCTTGGAGCGAAGATAGTCGCGATCACGGAGAACGCGTCGTCCTCGATCGGCGACTTGGGCGATCTCGTGATCGAGATACCGCATGAGCGTGGCGGTCGCAGCCGCGAGTTCGCACCGCTCGGCACGTTGTTCGAGGCTTCGGCCTCGCTTTACCTCGACGGGATCGTCGCAGAATTGATGCGTCGAGTCGGTGAGACCGAGGACTCGATGCGCACGCGCCACGCGACATTGGAATAGCCGGCCGCGTACTTTTCGATCCGTGGTTCTCCCGTTTCACCACATGGCGCGGTCGCACGTCGCGCTGTTGCCTCGACCACGTGCCAAACATATATCAAGAGGGATGCCACATAGGGGAGCCATTGGCACAACGGCGCACGTTCAATAAGTTCAAGAAACCGAATCCCCCGTCTCCAAGAAAAAGGATGCTTGATGTGCGCCGGCGCGACCATTTCTCGTACGACATGAGGCAAGTTCTTGTCGGCTCGACCTTGCCGGTCGAGCAACAGGCGTCGTTCCTCGCGACTCTCTTTGCGCGCGGCAGCCTCGGGTCGAGCGACGATGCGAAGGAGTACGCGCAGCAGAAATTCGAGGAGAAGCTGTACGGGAACAAGACGCGCGACGACATCTTCCGCCTCATCGACCATTACTCGAAGTGGCGATAAGGCACGATTCGCCGCGGCCGTGACCGGTCTTCTTTCTAAGACGCGTTTCCCCTATTCCGGAGGAAAGCCGTCCTTTCCCTCGCCCGATCGCTCGAACCCGGCGAGCTCGGCGGAATCGCCCTCGGGTCTTTGGCGTTTGACGCGCCGGTACAGTCCGACGAGCCCATAGATCGGGAGAGCGACGACGAGAAGGCCCACCGCCGTCGAAACGAGGTCCACCTTTCCCGTCCCGGCGTCTATTGCCGAAAGCGTCCGGTAGGCGTTGACGAGCCCCGCCCCGTCTTTCGCATTTGCCCCCGGGATCGGGTCCGCGCTCCGGCGTAGGACGTCTTGCACGTGCGCGACCTTCGTTTCCATGCCGCCCTCGACGTTTCGCTCCCGTAACGCCGGCTGCGCCTCCATCATGAGGGCGACGACCCCGCTCACAATGGGCGCGGCCATCGACGTGCCGGCCATCCCGACGTACCCGTCGTCACGGAAATCGTTCGTGTCAAGGTCGCGAGGCACTGCGCTGATGAGTACTCCAGGCGCCACGAGGTCAAGCCGCGACCCGAAACTCGAGAACTCGGTGACGCCGCCGTCGCGATCCACCGCGCCGACGCTGATGACGAGGTCGATGTCGCCGGGTTGTGACACCTCGCCCTTGCCGTCGTTGCCGCTAGAGACGACGACGATGACGCCTTTGGCGATGGCGTCCTCGACGGCGCGTCTTGTCTGCGTGCCGACCGTCGCTCCGAGGACTCCGCGGCCGGTGGGGCGTTCCTGGTCCTCCACGCCGATCGAGAGGTTGATGATGTCCGCGCCGATCGTGAAATCACCGTTCGGCGCCACCGCCCACCGGATCGCACGCGCGACCACGTCATCAGTCCCGACCCCCGCATGATCCATTGCCTTGGCGACGAGGAGACGCGCGTCTGGGGCGATCCCGCGCTCGCCCGTCATCCAATAGTAGCTCACCGGATTGAGTTGAAGGTGGCCGCGCCCGACCATCGCCCCGGCGATGTGTGTGCCGTGCCCGTTGTCGTCGTAGGCTTTCTCCGAGAAACGCCCGTCCTTGTCCCCCACGAAATCCCGAAAAAGGACGACGCTCCCTTCGAGGTCCGGGTGGCTTGCGTCTACACCCGTGTCTATGATGGCGATGCGGACGCCTTCGCCGCTCGGTCTTTTGAGCCAAGGCTCGCGTAAGGTCAGCCACATGCGATCCACGCTTATCTGATGCTTCACCCCCCAGAGCGACTCGGCCGCGTAGATGCGTTCGGTCGCGACCTGCGCCAGGGAGGGAGCTGCAAGGATGAGAATGGCGATGAGGGGGCCGAGCGGGAAACGCATTACGGCCGGTAATGGCCCTCCGTATTAAAGTCGCGAGCGTATCCCTTATCGTGACCCGTGACCCTTCCCGGCGCGTGAGAGTCGTCGTCAACTGCGCGATGTCGGCGGACGGGAAGATCGCCCTCAAGGGAGGCGGCCGATTGCGATTGTCCGGCCCCGAGGACAAGGCGCGAGTGGAGCGCCTTCGCCGGGATAGTGATTGCATCCTCGTCGGCATCAACACGGTGCTGGCGGACGATCCATCGCTCCTCGTAGAAACTGGCCTTCCCCCCGGTCGAGAGACGCCGCTACGGGCCATCTTGGACACGCGGCTTCGCACGCCGCGCGATGCGCGTCTACTCAAAGGCGGCCGCACGATCATCTTCACCGGCCGCGCCGGCGAGAGGCTCGAAGGCGCGGAGGTCGTCGCTCTTCCGACCCCCATCGCGCCCATCGCGGTCGTGGCCGAACTGGAAAAAAGGGGTGCTCGTGTGCTCCTCGTCGAGGGCGGCGGCGAAGTAATCGCCTCCTTCCTTGCATCGGGCCTTGTCGACGAGTTCCACACGTACGTCGCTCCCTTGATCGTCGGGGGGCGCGGCGCCCCAACCCCTGCCGGAGGAGTGGGGGCGAATAGCCTCGAAACCATGTGGAAGCTCGAACTCGTTTCCGCCACGCGATTGGGAGAAGGCGCGCTTCTCTCGTACCGAGCGCGAAAGTGACATCACCCCGGTCTCCCGTCTCTCATGGGTCTTGACGGCGGTGCTTGTGGCTTGAGGATATTGTGCGACGAGATGCTTGGAAGCCTTGCCCGCTGGCTCCGGGTCCTCGGCTACGACACGCAGTACGCCCGGGACATGGCCGACATCGAGATCATCGAGAGAGCAGCCAAGGAGGACCGTGTCGTCGTGACGCGAGACCGACAATTGGCGGTCCGCCTCGCGGCGCGGGCGATATTCATCACGAGCGTCGACCTCGACTCGCAGTTGGACGAGTTCCTTGATGTGGCGCCTGAAAACCCCGATCCTTCCCTTTTCCTTTCACGATGCCCGGCCTGTAACGAGGTCTTGGCGAACGGGCGACCGAAGGAGGGGGACGTGCCGGCAGATGTGTTCGTCTCGGGACAGGCCACATTGTTTTGTGCCGGCTGTAAGAAATACTATTGGGAGGGATCGCACACGAGGAACATGCGCGCCTTCCTTGCGCGTCACATACACTCCGACGGACCAGAATGAACCCGTCCCGAAGGACCGAGGCCGAAGGATGAACGCGGGGAAAAGGTTGCAGCGTGCTTGTTCCGGCCGATGCATGGACTAGGCGGGACCGTTTCAAAAAACGTACCCTGCTCGTCCGAGGTAACCGGGGTGCGTCAGGGGAATCGTTCGAAATGTCATGGACTCGCGGGCCTTTGCCCGCCCACCTTCGCGAGCGGCCTCCCGGGGAATGGAACTCCTGCTAAGTCCAAGGGAAACACGGTCAACGAAATCCGTATTACGCCCTGAAACGCTAGAATTTGTGAAAAGGAAGCCCGCGGATGGATGTAGGGGGTTTGGGGAGGCTGAGAAAATTCTTTCTCGACCACCCGCGGGTCCAAGACCGCCAACAGGCATATTCTATTTAATGTTTGTGTCACGTTCATGGGAGACTGTCAAGTTAACCCCATCTTCATGTTGTGAAATCCCCCGAACGCTTCGCCCCACCGGAGCAGACTCGCCACAGTCGAGCGGTGGGGGAAGTATTCCAGGAATACGCGGTACCGGCGATCCATCGGGCTGAAGTACC
>JACQPN010000003.1 GCA_016207515.1 Euryarchaeota archaeon
ATCCCCGGCATGTGAAAGCGTATACGGCGCTGGGGATGATCTACACGGCGCTCAAGAGTTGGCCGGACGCCGACGCCGCCTATCGGGAAGCGCTGCGCCTGGAGCCGAAGGATTCGAGCACCTGGTATCTCCAGGGCCGCTCCTATTACCTCCGCAACGAGTTCGTCAAGGCCCGCGAGGCCTTCGAGACGGCGTTGAAGCTCAGCCCCGAGAGCCTCCGGGTTTATGAGAACCTGGCCCTGACTCTCGACCTCCTGGGCGACTGGAGCGCGGCCCAAAAAGTTTTTGAGGCCGGCGTCCGCGAAAATCGGAACCGCGAGCGAGGCGAAGCGCGCATCCACATCGCCTATGGAACGTTCCTTTTCAAACTCCACCGGCTGGAGGAAAGCCGCGGGCAGCTCGAGGAGGCGGTGCGGCTTGAGCCCGAAAATCCTGAAGCCTACTACGAATTGAGCAAGACACTTTTCGGTCTCAGGCGGTTGGGCGATGCGGCGAATGCAGCTGAGACGGCGCTGCGCGTCGGCGAAGCGGATTACCGCGTCCACTTCCTCCTGTCGCGCATCTACACGGCGTTGGGCGACAAGGCCGCGGCATCGCGTCATGCGGAACTCGCTGCAACACTCGCCGACCCGGCGCCTGCGTCAGGTCGCAAGCAACCTCCCACCAACTGAACAAGTCACCTCAAGGATTGCGCGAGGCGGGTTCCACGACCGTGAGGATTTGATCGGCGGGAATGTCGGTGAGTTCCTGCCGGATGCCGCTCGGCCAGAGAATCTCGAGCTTCTTGACGACCGTATCTCTGCCCAAACCGAAATGCACGCGCCGGTCGCTCGAGCTGGCGTATCCGACGCTGGTGGTAACGTGGTTGTACTGCGTGCCGCTCGCCGCTTCGAGTTTCAGACGCGCGCCGATGCCGTCGCGATTGCTGAGCCTACCCACGGGCTTCACCATCAGCCAGTGATGGCCGTTTGAGGATAGGTTGCGGAACACTTCGGCCGGCGCGTCGAAGCGCGAGACGACAACGTCGATTCTCCCGTCATTGTCCAGGTCTCCGAAGGCGGCGCCGCGGTGGGCGTCAGCCACCTGGAAGTCTTGGCCCGCCGCGTCGGAAATGTTCGAAAAAACTTCCCCCAGGTTGGCGTAGATGGCGTTTCGCTGCTTGAAGGGGACGTTCAATTCCATCTCCACCCGGTCATTGACGTGGGAGTTTGAAGAGAAGAGGTCCTTCAACCCGTCGTTATTCAAGTCGAAGATGCCGTTGCTCCAGCCGCTGGAGAAGATGCTCAAGCGGCCGAGACGGCTCCGGTGGGTGAAGTCATCAAAAATCCCCCCGCCCTCGTTGTGGAAGTAGCTGAACATCTCGTTGGAGATGGCGGTGACGAAGAGGTCGGGCAGGCCGTCGTTGTCCACGTCGCGAAAATCCGCGCCCATGTAGGAGAGGGCGGCGCCGTCGCCGTTGTAGGCGACCCCGGCGCGCAGCCCGACTTCTTCGAACGTGCCGTCGCCTTTGTTGCGAAAGAGGAAGTTGCGCGTAGTGTCGTTGGCGACGAACACGTCGAGGGTGCCGTCCGCATCGTAGTCCGCAAACGCAACTCCCATCCCCTTGCCGAGGTTCCGGCCGATTCCCGAGGCGGCGGAGACGTCGGTGAAGGTCCCGTCGCGGTTGTTGTGATAGAGCGTGTTTGGCAAGGGATCGAATTCGCCCGGGTGGCAGTAAACGCGCACGCCGGTGAACCGCGAGCCGCAGAAGGGGTCCTTGTCGAAACCCCAGACGCAGTAGTTCACCACGAAGAGGTCGAGCCAGTCGTCGTTGTCGTAGTCGAACCAGCCGGCGCAAATGGACCACATCTTGCCGTGCTCGGCGTCGGCCCCCGGCACCCCGGCGCGCTCGGTGACGTCGGTGAAGGTCCCGTCGCCATTGTTGCGGTAGAGGATGTTGCGATTCACGCCCGCAACGTAAAGGTCTTGCCAGCCGTCGTTGTCGTAGTCTGCGGCCGCCACGCCCATTGAAAAGCCTTCGCCCTTCACGCCGGCCGTTTCGGTGACGTCGGTGAACGTCCCGTCGCCGTTGTTTCGATACAACCGGTTCCAGTACTCGGGGCCGGTCTTGGCGAGTTCCGGGATCTTGGCGCCGTTTACGAAATAGATGTCGAGCCGGTCGTCGTTGTTGTAGTCGAAGAGCGCCACGCCGCCCACCATGGGCTCAATCTGATATTTGTTGGGCGTCGCGCTGTTGCGGAGAGCGAAGCCCACGCCTGAAGGGAAAGCAATATTCTCGAAGCGCACCGGCGCGACTGGCGCCGAAGGTTTGCGGGCGCCGGAAAACGAGAATCGGACAGCGCCGCACCACAATCCCGCGGCCAGCCCCACCAGAGCAAACCCTCCGGCGATTGTGCCCGTCAGGGAAACGGATAAGAAAGTGCGCTTCATGTGTCCGAAGAGTCCCGCCGACCCGCGCCTGAAAGAGGTAGGGAAGGCAAAACAGGGGAGACTGCCGCTCGAGGAATACCGCCTGCTGCCCGAGTCCGCATGCCTCAAAGCCGGCACCGAATACTCAACCGACCACGGTACGCTCGATTATTGGGACAAGGTGCTTTTGAAAATTCTGAAGATGATCATCGGTTCCGAAAAGCAACGGCGAGAATGACGGATTTCGAAATGGCGCCAAGTGATGTCCTACATTCGCAGCGCGTTCGGTGCCCTTGGGCGCCTCAGGTTTGAAAAGTGGTCTTCGTGATTTCAGCCTGCCTCCTCTTCTGAG
>JACQPN010000004.1 GCA_016207515.1 Euryarchaeota archaeon
GCGAAAAGTCGCATCATCTCTATGATGAGGCGGCGTCCGTGGCAAGTAACCCCCTCACGCGCTTGTGAATGTATGGGCATTCATCTCTTCGCACTCGAATCGTGCATGAGGCGCTATTGCGCCCGGTCAATCCGCCCGTCTCCCACTCAAAAAACGCACTACCATCGTGCAGATGCAAGCACGGGTTAGGGGTGATTGACTTGAAACGCCTCCTTACGAGCGACCATCGTGAACATGACCGTGGCCATCACGCGGGCCGTCGCCGTGATGGCCTTCCCGTAACCCTTTCTGGCCTCGAGTCGCTTACACCTGCGCGCGAGGGCGCTATCGGGGCACACCCGAACATGGTTTCTGGCGGCTTCCACGAGCGCCCACCTCAGCAGGCCGTTTCCCTGCTTCGTGATACTGCCTCGCCTGTCCGTATCACCGCTTTGGTGTTGCCTGACCCCGAGGCCTGCGTACGCTCCCAACGCGTCCTTGTCCTTGAATCGCGTGAAGTCACCAACCTCGGCCAAAATGAGTAGGGCCGTGTAGGCTCCGACTCCAGGTATCGTCATGAGGAGACCCGCCTCGGGAAGATCGGTCGTCTCTTTTCCAATACGCTCCTCAAAGTCCCGGATCTCGCCTTGGATCTGTTCGACGAGTTTCAGCGTGCTCTCCACTTCGGGGATGCCGAGTGTCCGCAACCACTTCCTCCCGTCCTGCGTGAGGACGGGATTCTTTTCGCGGAAGTGACCGTGCTTGATCAAGTCATGCATGAGCTTTCCCCGAAGCCGCCGACTCTCCTGTCCGAGGAATTGCCTGTGCCTGGCCAAGTCCCGGAGTCGTTGGACTTCTTCTGGTGCGAGGTAGCTTTCCGGCAAGAGATTCGCCCGATACAGGTCGGCAAGATGCCTGGCGTCCTTCTTGTCCGTTTTCACGACCGGCTTCGGAATCCTGCTTGTGTTCGCAAGGTGGACGTCGAAGTCGAGTTCTTGAAGCCACAATGCGACCGGTCGATGCATGCCCACGGTTTCGATCACGACTGGTGCCGGAGAAAGCATCTTCAGAGCTCGCCGGTACGATGGTCTTGATGTCCGGAACCGCTTCTCCCCGAGAACGGTCCCGTCCTGGGTCATGACGCAGGCCTGTGTCTCACGCTTGTGCACATCTAGGGCTATTACGTGGCGCATTCCAACCCTCCAAAGGGCTAATGGGCCACCGCCTCATCACATAGCCTCAAAAGCGGGCCATCAATGGCACCCACGGCGCCTCGATGGCCCTAGATGAGATGTGGCCCGCCAGGTGAGTTCGCTCTCATCGCCTTCTTTGCCCGGCTCGCTCCCATTGATGAGATGGGAGCCGTGCTTACGCACAATGCGATTCATTCGGGCGGGCCGTGCTCCAAGGCGCACTGTCGCTCTTAGTCTTTTTGCGCCCTAACCGTGTGCGGTCTCCGAATGGGGCTCGAAATAGTCGCCGCGGCCGTATTCGGCGACTAGCCCGCAATGCGGACAACGGTACTCGTTGGCTCCAAGCACGGGCATCTCGTTGGCCGTCTGCCCCCCGACGATCCCAGAAGCGAACAATTCCTCGCACGACTTGCATCTCAACTGAAGTACACGCGTATGGACCACCTCAAGCGGTAACGCGAACCAGCGCTACCCGCCCAAACTTCCCCAATATCATTTGGTCGAAACCAATATAAATATCTTAAGGAGGGAATACGAAAAGTGTCGAAAACACGCGAGGCCACGGCCCCGACGTCGAGGGGCTTCACTTCAACTTTTCCGCGATCGCGCGCTTGATCTCTGTCAAGGACATTCCTTCAATGTCGATGCCCAATTCCGTGGCCGCACGCCGAGCGCTTTGCTCGTCCGCGGAACTCGACCGCTTCACAGCCGCACCCTTCATCTCCTCCTCGATCTCGCGCTTGCCCTTCTCGAACTCGCCGCGGGCCTTACCGAGGCTACGGGCGACCTCCGGGATCTTGGCGGCGCCAAAGAGGAGAAATATGATGATGAGGACGATGAGGAGTTCACCAGAACTCAGGTTGAAGATGGCAGGATATGGGGCGCCGAACATGCGATTCGGACCATGAGTGAGCGGCTATTAATCTTTTCCACACGACCCTTTTTCTGGCCGGGGGCCAGAAAAAGCGTCGACGGAAAACTCGTACCCAGTTCCAGAAACGAAAGCCACCGGCGGGATTTGAACCCTCGATCGGAGGACTTCGTCCTCCTCGCTCCGGGCGTCGCCCCGCTCCGCCCGTCGCACCTGCTGATTACGCCAAAAGCCACCTGAGGGATTTGAACCCTCGACCTGCTGATTACGAATCAGCTGCTCTACGAGGCTGAGCTAAGGTGGCGACAGGCGCGCAAACGAGTTTTTCCTTTAAAGGTTTGCGTGTACCGCGGGTCGTGGGCACGGCCCACTTTGAACCCCTAAACTATTAGCCGGACCGCGTAATCTCGCCCGCCGCATGTTCGCCAAGCGCCTGCCTCGTCTCCCCTTCTTCCTTCCGCGGTTTGTCAAAATCGCACGGTTCAAGGGGCGGGTCGAACGGGCCGCGCGGGACGCGCCGAAGGTCGTCCACATCACGCACTTCCAGTGCCTCGACGGCGCGGGGTCGGACGTTCTCATGCGCATAGCTCACGGCGATGCGAACGTCCGCACCGTCTACGTCCGCCCCGAGGACGTCCGGCGGGCGCTTGTCTTCATCGGGCCCATAGCCGGCAACGATCGCACCATAGCTATAAGCGACCTGTCGGTCCAGATGGGCGACGGTGAGGCCGTCGCGGGACTCCTCGCGGGCCTCAAGCGCCGTGGTTGGCGGGTCGAATGGCGTGACCACCACCACAAGCAGTGGGAAGGGGGGGCGATGGAGAAGATCAGAACTGCCGCCGACGTATTGAACGTGGACAGCGAGAGCGCCGAATGCGGGGCAAGCCTCGTCCAGGCGGACCTTCTCCCGAACGACGCGTTCGCCAAGGATTTTGCGAACGTCATGCGGGACCGCGACCTGTTCCTCCGAAAGGACGCGCGCTCCTCGATGCTCAACGAGGCGATGCAGGAGATGGGTGGGCTCCGCTACGTCGCCCACGTGGTGAAGCACCGGAAGGTCGTCGACGAGACGATCCAAGGCGCGTTCGAGCGCCGAAGACGCGAGAAAGACGAGGAACGGCGCCTCGCCGTGAAACGTTCCCGGGTGCATGCGCTTGACGGAGCAAAGGTCGCGATAACTTACGGTCGGCTCGATGCGACGGAGGTCTTGGCGGCGTTACGGGAGGAGCACGGGACCGACATCGAGTGCCTAGTGAAACCGGATGGTAGTTTCAGCATCCGGTCGCGCAAGGGATTGGAGATCTCCCATCTCGTGGCGCAGCGGCTGTCGGGCGGCGGCCACCCGAACGCTTCCGGCGGCCAGTTGGGCCTTGCGGGGCCGATGCTGTGGCTTGGGCCGGGTCTTGCGAAGGCGGAGGATCGTCTCCTCGATGCGATCCGGGCCGTGTTGAGGAAGGAGTGAGGCGAGGTCGCTTGGGACCTATCGCTTGCACACGTCGACAAAGTTCCTGAATATCCGTTCCCCGAACTCCGTGTGTTCGACCTCGGGGTGGAACTGCAGGCCGAAGAACGGCTTCGTCCTGTGTTCCATCGCCTGCGTCTTGCAGTGCGCCGAGTGCGCCAAGACCTTGAGGTCGCCGGGGACGAGGCTCACTTCGTCGTTGTGGCTTTCCCAGACTTGACTTCGTTCCGGAAGTCCAGCGAGGATGCGGCCTTGCTCGGCGACGACGAGCTCCGCCTTTCCGAACTCCGGCACCGACGAGGGCGCCACGGAGCCGCCGAAGTGGCGCGCCATGAACTGGTGCCCGGCGCAGATGCCGAGGATCGGGAAATCCCCTTTTGAGAGGTACTCGGCGCACGCTCCCAGCGTGTCGTTCAACCCTATGCGCGGGGCGCCGCCCGAGAGAACGAGGCCGTCGACGTCGAGGTCGGCAAGGGGAGTCGTGTTCGGGACGATCTGGGTGTCGACACCCAGGTACTTGAGGACGCGCCATTCGCGATGCGTCCATTGGCCTCCATTGTCCACGACGAAGATTCTCATACAGTCTCCTCTTCGGCGTGGATGAGCGGAGCCGGCGGTTCCGCGAAATCGACGACGAAGATCTTCATGAGGGGTCGCCCGTCCATCGGGCTTCATGTTGGTATTTGTTTCGCCAAGGCCCGCCGAGGCCCACGGTTCTTTGTTCTAATACTTTGCCGCGAAGCCGTTAATAGGTGTCGTTGGAGAGAATCCATCGGGATAAGCGTGAAGCTCGATGACCTGGTGAAGACCTACAAGTTCATCAACGACCCTCGGATCCCCAAAGTGAACATGAAATTCTTGGCCGTCTTCGTGATGGCCGTAGCGGTGGTCGCGGGTCTTGCGTTCCTTACCCCGGGCGCAAACGATGAATCGTCGCTTCCCCCCGCTGCAAGCACCGGGAGCGGCAACCACATCATCGAGCGGCCCGGCGCGGGCACCACGACCACGTTGTCGGTTTACATCGGTTACGACCCGCAGTCCTTCGATCCGTCCGCCCCCTACAGCCGGGCGGAGGTCGATAAGGCGGTTGCCACGTGGAAGGCGGCGAACCCGGGATTGGTCGAGACGCAGCGCAGCCCCGTCACGGCCGAGAACATCGTCATCGGGTTCGAGATCACGTATCTCGCGCCGCCGGCGGCTGACCCGACCGCCGCGGCGGAAAGTCAGGGAAGCCAAGAAACGACCGTGGGGGTAAAGGTCGATATTCCGGTCCCGGGAATCAACGCCTAGGCGCGAAAGCGTTCAAACTGCAAGATCGGTTCCTGGCTTGAGAAGACCTTTCCGATCCTATCAGTGCTCATCGTGTGGATGCCGCGGTACACGAGATCTACGATCTGGCCGCGACCTCCGATGTGGCGCACCTCGTACCCGTACTTCATGCAGACGGCCCTGAACACACCGAACTTGCTGGTGTTCGTCATGATGCCTGCCCACTTGCCCGCTTCGAGCATCGGCGGGCCGGAGACGATGAGCCAGTTGTACAGCGAGCGGTTGTGCGTCCGCGCGTGCATGAGGCGTTCGAAGTTGTACAGTTCGGAGACTTGGGGCGAAAGATAGCGGTTGACCTCGTCTTTCGACATTCCGGTGCGTTCGGCGATGCGTCTCAAACTCTGTTCGCCCCGTTCGCGGCGGAACTCCTGGAGGCAGTCGATGAGCTTTAGGCAGTCGCGCTCGATCTTCTCGAGGACTCCCCGATCCGCGCGCTTGGTGGCGATCACCATCTTGTCACCACTGATTTGACCTCAGGTTACAAAAAGGCTCGCCTTCGCGTCTCTGGGTGGTACAACGAAAAGAATATTGCCAAGGGGCGATACGCGCACCCGGCGATTGCCGGTCTCGCGGCCCAGCGCTGGCTCGGCGACGCGCGCCAGGGCGACCCCAGGCCCCGAAGTCCTCGATTGTCCGCTTCCTCCATTCAACGCACCATCTTGCGGCGACACCAATGTTTTTATACGAGTTCCGGAGGTGTCTCGTATAGTCCCTTTGCTTTTGCAATCTTTTTCAACCAGCTCATGCGCTGCGCCGACGTAAGAGTCCCGTGACGGCTGCGCGGGCCGCTGCTTCAGGATTTCATCGTGAGCTGTATCATGCCCCACGACGCCGCCCCCGCGACGACGAGCGCGACCAGTATCTGCACGTCGTTCATGGGGTAGTGCGAACCGCCTGCCATCATCAACAACATGGGAAACGACAAGACGACGTTCATACGGCTCGCAATCATCGCCTGTTTTCCCCACGCCGGGTCGGGCTTCTCGCCCTTCTCCGTGGCCGTGATCACCTTGTTCTGGTTCGGCCAGATGATGCGCCATACGTTGAACACCATTACGAGGCCGAGTAGCATCCCCACAGTGATCGTGCGCCCGGCGGCCGTCGAGAGCAGGATGCCGGTGGGTGTCGCTGTCGTGACACCGTAGCTCCAGAAGATGAGGCCGAACCCGGCGAGCACCGTGAGCATCGAGCTCCACCTGAACCAGAAGAGGGCACGCCCGATGAGCTTCGGAAGATACGTCTGTTTGAAGGAGGCGTCCGCGGAACCGATGAAAGGGACGTTCACGAAGTTGAAGAAATAGAGGAGGCCGATCCAGGTGATGCCGGACACGAAGTGGAGCCAACGCCACACGAACGCGGCATCCACCATGTAAGCGGCGGGCCACGTCACGGTGAGAAAAAGGATGTCGCCCACCAGGAGGATCGTGGCAAGGCCCATGACCAGCATCTGCGCCATGTCCGAAGGCGCTTTCTTGAAATCCCTTCCCATCGCGGTTGACTGCGTCGTCGCTGCTGCGGCTGCCACCAAGACCACCGCGTCGAAATGAGGGACGCGGTACTTAAGGCTGATTAGCTTGACGCGACGGGCAGGAACGAGACCGGCGAAAAGCAAGCGCACGCCAAGTCGTCGGCGCGTCGTTCGGCGGCACGTCGTCCACCCCGCCCGGCGTGCTGACCGCGTCTTAGATGGTCCCTGGAAGGGGCACCACGTTCACGGACATGCTCACAGTTCTCGAGTTCCCCGCCGTATCGTAGGCTTTGGCGTATAGCGTGTGGCTTCCCGCCGCCTCGTTGCCTATCGGCCACGACCAGCTCCAAGTCGTCGGGCCCATCTGGGTCGCGTCGGCGCGCTCCGTCGCCAGAGTGTCCACGTACATCTCCACCGCCACGACCCCCGAGGCGTCGGTGGCGAAGACGTTCACCGTCAGCGTGCTGCCGACGGCTAGCGGCATGATGGTCGAGAAGGTGTTCGTCTCCATGTCGTTCACGTAGATGCGGCCCGTGAAGGGGCGGTTCACGTTCGCGACCGGCGGCGTCACGTCGCTTCCCGTCGTGAACGTGAAATCGCCGAGGGCCGATTCGAGGGCGTTGAGGTTCGTGGAACGCACCCGGAAATGATAGGTCGTCGATTGGGAAAGCCCCATGAGGGTGACGGAGTGCGACGTGACCGTCTCGACCCGCGTCGTGGTCGAACCGTATGAGGCGGTCGGCCCGTATTCGACCGTCGAATCGGACGTGTCGTCGGTCGTCCACCTGACGATGGCCGAAACGATCGAAGGAGTGCTGCCGACGGCCGTGATCTCCGGCGCCGTGGTATCGGGGGGCCCGCTCATCATGACGAGGATCCTGTTCCACTCGTCCGCCACGGTGTTCGTCGCGTCGCCGTTCACCGAATTGGTGGCGAGGTACGCATAGATCGTCCCGTTCCCGAACCCCGTCGAGGGCGAATTCCAGACGAGGTCCCAAGACGTCTGGTCGTTGCCGAGCGTCGTATGCGTCGCCTCCGACCGGTCGGCCGTCGGCGTCTGCGCCGCTCCCCCGCTCGGGGCGGCGGAGATGTTCCCCCGGTCACTCGCAGATTGAACCCGCCAGTGTTCACGCGGTTCGGGTTCACGACGAAACCTGGACCGCCCGTGAACGACACTTCAATCGGGTATGAGGTCGCGACACTCCATGTGGCGGGAAGCCCCGCGATGGACGGGGTGACGGCGGGCGATGGACTCGGAGAGTGACAGGTGCAGCCTCCCTGCGCCTGCCCCGTGATGCCGCCGGACCGGCTGCTCACGTCGGCCGCGGTCGCAAAAAGGAGCACGACCGCCAACCCGATGGCTACGAATCCGCGCCTCACCGACTATCCCCCGTCGGGAGCGATGCGGAAGAGCCTTCCGCTGAAGTATTCGAGGACGTACATCGAGCCGTCGGGGCCGAAGGCGAGGTCGATGGCGAAGTCGAAGCCCACGGCAAACGGCACGACCGGACCGAGCCCCGTTTGGCGCTCTGGTTCCACGAATGCGACGTAGGCGCGATCGTCCGCCCCGTCCTCGGGGGCGCTTTCCGGAAGGCCCGAGTAGACGGTCACGAACATGCGGCTTGGGCCGCCAGCGGGAAAGCCTGACGGGGCGAAGGCGATGCCTGCCGGGACGGCGCCTAGGCTCGCAGAGTCCGGCACCACGGTCGCCGCACGGCGTACGTTGCCTTCCGAGACCTCTACGATGTCGTCCATGTGGTTCGCGTCCGCCGCGGAGCTTCCCTGGAGGACCGTCCTCTCCTCGCCGGCTTGGAGGCGCGCCCTGTAGACGCCCATGTTCTCCGTCGCGTAGACCACGCCGGCCTTCGGATGCCCCGCGGGCGCGATCGCCAGGTCGAGGCAGTTGCGGCAGCCGCGCGCGTAGACCATGGAAGGGTCGACCGCTCCTTGGCCCGGCGTGAGGAGGGAGCTCGAATAGTCGACCGAATAGGACCGTTCGCCGGTGAACGGGTCGTCTGGCGGCCTGCCGTTTATCCCTTCGAGCGCGTACAGAGTGCCATCGGCGGCGAAAGCGAGGCCCATCGTGCCCGTCGTGTCGAGGTCGAGGAGGTCACCTTGGCCGAGTTCGTGGCCCGCCTCCTGGTCGGTCACGGGGACGAAAACGAAATCGGACCTCTGGGAAGGAAGACCGGTCGTGTAGGAGACCGCCGCTCCCGTTTCGTTGAGGATCGAGATCTCCCCGTATTGCGTGAAGAACACCGTGCCCGTGGCGTTCACGGCAAGTCCGATCGGGTCCTTCAACCCCTCGGCGAGCGTCGAGACCGTCCCCTCGTCCCCCGAGAGCGCGATGGAGCGGAGCCTGCCGCTGGCAAGATTCGTGTTGAACGGCGAAGCGAAATGATACCTGCCGCCTTCAAGGACGAGAAGCTCGTCGCCGCGAAACGCAATACTCGTCGCATAGGCAAGTGTGACCGGCGCCCCGCCCGGTTCGAAAAGGGCTATCTCCTCTACCACGAAACCGCCTTGGGGGATCAGAATCCCGGCCGGGCCTTGTGCCGGCCCAAAGCCAAAGCTCGCTGGAACGACGCCCACCAATATCATCGATACTATGATCGCCCCGGTCCCCGGTCTCAACTCGCCTCGCCTCTTGCTTCGGATTCGCCGGGCGCCGCTTAACCCTTTTCGCGTCACCGACGCGACCGATGCATCGAAAAGAGCATTATGTCGAGCGTCCGGCCCGGTTCGAGGTCCCGCACCTGGCGCTCGCACGCGTCGCCATAGCGCAGGACATGGAGGACGGCCCAGGCTGACGCGGGGGGGACGTGATATGGCCGCGGTTTCCCTCTGTGGCGGCCACCGCAGGTTTTTATATAAGTTGTCCATTCGTAGCCCTACTTCGGAAACGCGTCGGCGACGATGCGACACGCTTCGAAAGCGGCGCCCCGAAGGTCCAATGAGACATTGCGCGAAGCCGCGTTCGCGGATTTGGCGCCATGAAGGAGGAAAACAAACATGCCCATACACGTGCGATTCGAGGTTCCGACGGAGATCAAGGACAAGACCTACGAAGTGATCGAGGCAGCCCGCGATTCCGGTTCGGTGAGGAAGGGAACGAACGAGGTCACGAAGATCGTCGAGCGGGGCCAGGCCAAGCTCGTCGTCCTGGCCGAAGACACCCAGCCCCCGGAAGTCCTCGCGCACATACCGCTCCTTTGCGAAGAGAAGGGCATCCCGTACACCTACGTGCCCTCCAAGCAAGAGCTCGGGACCAGCGCCGGACTCGAAGTGCCGACCGCCAGTGTCGCGGTCCTTGACCCCGGCAGGGCGAAACCCATTCTTGACGAGTTGACCGCCAAGCTTGCGGAACTCCGGGCGAAGTAAGGGAGCGTGTGAGACGTGGCTGACGAAGAAGACAGCGCAATCCCCTCCGAAGTGGTCGAGATCATCGGCCGCACAGGCATGACAGGCGAGGCCACCCAGGTGAAGGTCCGCGTCCTCGACGGGCGCGACAAAGGCCGCATCATCACGAGGAACGCCTTCGGTCCCATCCAGATCGGCGACATACTGATGCTCCGGGAGACCGCGAGGGAAGCCCGTAAGCTCAACGTGCGGTGAGGAACATGGTGGAAAAACGCGACTGCTCGTTCTGCGGGAACCCTATCGAACCGGGCACTGGGAAGCTCTTCGTCCGCCGTGACGGGAACAAGTACCACTTCTGCAGCGACAAGTGTTCGAGGAACCTGCTGAAGCTCAAGCGGGTCCCGCGCAGGATCAAGTGGACGACCGCGTTCGTGAAGGGCGTCCAGAAGTAGGTGTGAGTCTTGACGACACCACCGATCGAGCGCACCTTCGCCATGGTGAAGCCGGACGGCGTACAACGCGCCCTCGTCGGAGACATCCTCGCGCGGTTCGAGAAACGCGGCCTGAAGATCGTCGCCATGAGGCTTTTCCACATCCCCCGCTCGCTCGCGGAGGAGCACTACGGCGAGCACAAAGGGAAACCGTTCTTCGCCGGTCTCGTGGATTTCATCACTAGCGGCCCCGTCGTCGCAATGGTGCTCGAAGGCCGTAACGCCATCCAAGCGGTGCGCGACATCAACGGCGCCACCGACCCGAAGAAGGCGGCGCCCGGGACCATCCGGGCCGACTACGCGCTCGACATCGGGCGTAACGTCGTGCACGGCAGCGACTCGGACAAGGCCGCCGACAGGGAGATCAAGCTCTTCTTCTCGGAGAAGGATCTCGTGATGTACGCGCGGGCCGACGAGAAGTGGGTCCAAGAGTAGGCCGGGTCTCGGCCCTTACCTCCCGATTCCATACGCCGCATACGTCATGAGAAGCAGCGCCAACATCCCAAGGATGAGGCCACCGATCCAGAACGCGGCCGAGAAGACGTGCAGGAGCATCCACCCGAACATCGCGACATCTACCACATCGTCACCACCATCGGGAAACGGCTTCTTCGCATTATCCATGTTTCAGGCGCGTTTCCGCTCCAGCAGGCCTTTAACCGAAAAAGGGGTTCCGCGCGCGATGGTAATATTGGCCGCAGGGCCGCGACGCCGGGTGTGTTCCTTTGGCTGACGTCCTGTTCTCCGTGGCGATGGGCCTTTTCCCGGCGCTCTGTTGGGGTGTCGTCGACATACTGGCCAAGCGTGTCGTTGACCGCACGAGCGTTCCCGCGACGCTCGTCATCCTGAACGCGATAAGCCTAGTCCCGCTGATGATTCTCGCGTGGCCCACAACCTTAGTCCTATCGGGTGCGGACCTTCCCATCATCGCGCTCCTTTGTGTTGCGAACCTGGCCGGCGGGATATTCCTATACCTGGCCTTCCAGCAGGGAAAGCTCTCGGTTGTGAGCCCCATCGCGGCGACTTACCCGGTCCTCACGGTCGTCCTCGCGGCGAGCTTCCTTGGAAGCGCTGTCGCGGGCCTCCAATACGTCGGCATGGCGGTCGCCGTCGCTGGCGTCTATCTATTGGCGCGGGAAGAAGAGAATGGAGGCAGGGCAGGGGTCGCGGGCCTCATTCCCGCCCTCGGAGCGGTTCTCGGCTTTGGTGTGACTTTCTACCTCTTCAAGCCCATCGCCCTCCTGATAGGCGTATACTGGGCCGTAGTCTTGCCGAGGATCGTGACGGTCGGAAGCCTTCTTCCGGTCTCCGCAGGCGAGGTGTTCAAGCTGACGCCTCGCACGTACGCGATGCTCGCTGCGATGGGCCTCTTGGATGCTGCTGCCTACACCGCCTATAATTTCGGCGTGACGGACGGCGACATAAGCATAGTCGCTCCCCTTTCGGGCCTATTCTTCGCGTTCACGGTCGTCCTCGCCCACGTCACTTTGCGCGAGCGGCTTCGCCGGCTGCAGGTCATCGGGGTCGTCGTCATCGCGCTCGGCGTCTTCCTGATCGCGAGGTGAAGCCAGGAGGGCGCGGGAGGTTTGTCGCCCGCGCGAAGGCCCGGCCATGTTTTGGAAAAGTGGCCGGGGGAAAAGAGCGGGTAGTTGTGCGGAAGCGGCCCAGTGCATTCCGTGCATCCCACCGGTTTCGTCCAGCAGGAATTACTGACCCCGACCGGGTCGTAGAATGTCGCCTTGGCTATTAATAAGTTTCGTGAATCCATGAAGTCGCAAACACACAATTTTATCGAAATCCAAAAATTGTGAACCTGTCGACTCTCGAAAGCGCGAAAGCTATATACGCGCATCAAAATATAATTCCTTGAATGGGCCGCGACCTCACGCTCACCAAGGACCCGGAGGAGATCGAACGCATCGTGCGCCTCCTCGCGGCCTCCGTCAACGTGAAGATCCTTTCCGTACTCAACGAGGAGCGCCGCAAGGGCGAGGGATGGCTTTTCCTGTCGGAGATCGCGGACCGCACGAGCGAGAAGCCAGGCACGATCGGGCTCGCAATCCAGAAACTGCTTCCACTCCTTGAGGAGCGGCGCGAGAAAGGCAGGCGCTACTTCCGTTCCCGCATCAAGGAGTTCAGGATAGTTCTTGATGAAGTCGGTCCCAAACGGTCCTAAAGCTTCATCAAGCACGAGATGACGAGCCGAGGGAGTCATCGAAGTGCGCGATAAAGTAGGCCCCAAACGGTCCTAAAGCTTCATCAAGAACGAGGTGACGACCCAAGGGAGTCACCGAAGTTTTGGACGAAGTCGGCCTGCGCAAGTGACATCGCTTTCCTTGACCTGGTATGCCCCATCGGCCGATGACGGTATAACCATCGTCGATATTGCCGCCTTGTGCAAGTTTACCTTGAGACGCACGGCTGTGCGGTGACGCAGGGGGAGTCCCGCGTCATCGAATCGGTCCTCGTTCGCGACGGCCACGCGCTCTCCCCGACGCTTGCCGATGCGGACACGGCGATCATCGTCACCTGCGCCGTGGTGGAACGGACCGAGCGCGACATGGCCCGACGCATCGCGGCCCTCAAGGAGTCTGGAAAGGACGTGATCGTCACCGGCTGCCTCGCGACGTCACGCGCCGACCTCATCCGCGACATCGCCCCCCAAGCCATCATCCTCCCGCCGCAAGGCGTCGCCCACGCGTCGACCGTCATCGAGACAGGGGTCGTGCCTCCTAAGAAAGACCCGCGCGTCCGGGTACGGCGCCAGGACTCGGCGCCCGTGGAGACCATTGTCATCAACGACGGGTGCACGGGGAACTGCTCGTTTTGCATCACGAAGCTAGCGCGACCCGGATTGGAGACGTTCTCAATCGACGACATCACCGCCGACGTCCGCGACGCGGTCGATGCGGGCGCAGTCGAGATCCGGCTCACGAGCATGGACACCGCCGCCTACGGCGCAGGCACGGGGCCGCGGTTACCGGCGCTTCTTCAACGCGTCTCGCGCGTCGACGGCGATTTCCGGGTGCGCGTAGGGATGATGAACCCCTTCGCGCTCGAACCAATACTCGACGACCTCATCGAGGCCTTCCGAGAGCCCAAACTGTTCAAGTTCCTCCACCTACCCGTCCAATCGGGAAGCGACCCGATTCTCACGGCGATGGGGCGTCATCACACGGCCGCCGATTTCAAGGACATCGTTGCCAGGTTCAGGGCGGAGTTCCCGGACATCACCATCGCGACGGACGTGATCACCGGCTTCCCGGAGGAGGATGAAACGGCGTTCGAAGCGACCGTGCGCCTCCTCGACGACGTTTCCCCCGACATCATCAACATCACCCGGTTCTCGCGGCGCCCCGGGACCCGCGCCGACGCATTCGGCGGGCAGGTGCCGTCGCGCGTCGCGACCGACCGAAGCCGCATCCTTACGAAGCATAGGCTGCGGACATCGCGCGAGCGCCTCCGGCGCCACGTCGGCCGACGCGTTCGCGTGCTCGCCACGGAGCGACTCCGACAGGGCTCCGTCGTAGGCAGGACGCAGGAATACCGGCAGGTGGTCTTGCCCGACGTTCCCCTTGCGAGATGGTACGACGTGGAGGTCACCGGTTCGACGGATCATTGGCTCGTCGGCGAAATCGTCTCAGGCGGGGTCGCGCCGACAGAGACCTCCCATCAGGCCGAATAGGTAGGGTCGGGGAAGAAGTAGTAGCGGAAGAATTTCGCAGCCGGCGGCGCCGCGTCGTTGCTGTACCAGACGAAATGAATCTCGTTTCCCGGCTCGACGAGACCGTCCGCTGGCGAGGCCGGATCGTACGGGCCGGCCCTCGCGGCGTTGTAGACCTTGTGCGTTTCGTCCACATGGATGCGCTCGGTGGCGGCCATCACGTGAGCCTTCCAGGTCGTCTTGTTGGAATGCGGATCCCGGAAAGGCAGACCGTTCCTGTAGACGCGGGCGTCGCCCCACGCGGCGGCGCGGACCAAGATCTCCGGGACGAGCGTGTCCCCGACGCCGCTTGCGCCATGCTCGTGGATGTTGAAGGCGACGCCGCCATCGTGGAAGGGCCTTGATTCCGTGAACCGGTCGAAGATGACCAAGAAGTTCGCGCCTGAATCGGTGACGTTCACTTCTACGAGGCCGCTATTCGCGGTGTTCGATAAGCTCACGGCGATCCGCCCATCGATTGAGTGGACGTTCTTCGCCTCATAATCATAGGTGCCGCTCGTGGCGAAACCGCCGGTCGCGGACGCCGTCAACGTGTCCCCTCCAAGCCCGACGCAGCCCGCGACAAGAAGGAGGCCTAAGAGGAACGTTGCCGTTTCGCGCCTGCCCTTGCGCACGCGCGTGAAGCATGGCGACGTTACTTAACGGTTGCCCGATGTGCGCGGCTTAGAAGACAGCATACGTTTAAATCAGATGAGCGAATTGGAGAGCCGGGGTATCCCAAGGATGAAAGTATCTGAACTTCGCGACCGCGCCAAGGTCGACACGATCGACGTCGAGGTCGTCAAGAAGGAAGAACCGCGCGAATTCACTTCCAAGTACGGTGATTCCGGCATGGTCTGCGACGCCGTCGTGAAGGACGAGACGGGCGAGGTGGATCTCACGCTCTGGAACGACGAGATCCAAAAGGTAAGCGTCGGGAACAAGATCCGCATCACCAACGGGTGGGTCTCGGCGTTTCGGGGAAAGAACAAGCTCTCCGCCGGAAAGTACGGAAAACTCGAAGTCCTCTAGTGCATCCCGCGTCCTTCGATCCGGTTTTCCTTCCATATCAAAGCGTAGGCTCTGAAACGCAACCCTTAAGAGCCATCCTTCCCACAAGTATCCTGAAGAGAAGATGGACCCCCAGGGGTTGCCGCACACCGGCGGTCATTCGGGTCTGCCGGAACCAACGCCGAGACTCCCGATCGAGACGCTTCGCGACTATTATGTGACGCGTTTCGGCGGATTCTCCGAGGACCTGACGGAAGGCGAGATCGGCATCAATGCCACCGCTTTGGAACTTAACACCCGCCTCGAACGCGCCACCGCCGTCCTCCTCATGAAGATCCACGCATTGACCCGGATACCACTGCATTTCCGTCGGATGTTCACCATAGTACCGATCGACGATTCGATGCCGGGCGCATTGGCGCACACGCTACAGGGCCAAGCCGTCCTCTCGCCGTGGGACGCCATCGAAGGCGGGTGGCGCGAACATTACGATCTTCTGGAAGGGGATGAGATCATCATCAATTCGATGCCCGCAAGATGGAGGCTCCCGGAGAACCTCTTGAGACGGCTTTCGACGGGCGGTTGAAAGACTTCATTAACGGCCCAACCGCTTGCATCCTGTTGCCCGAGATGTTCGACATCGTGGACGCCGATGATCAAGTCATCGGCCAAGCCTCCCGTGCGGAGGTCCATCGACGAAGGCTCCTCCACAGGAGCGTCCACGTTTACGTTTTCAACTCCAAGGGCGAGCTCTACCTTCAACACCGCAGCATGAAAAAAGACCTCTATCCCGGAAAATGGACGGGCTCCGCGTCCGGACATCTTGGTCCCGGCGAATCCTACGCCTCGGCGGCACGGCGCGAACTGAAGGAGGAACTCGGCGTCGACTGCGACATGCACGAGGCGTATCGTTTCGACTACGAGGGGCGCGAGGAGCGGGAAAAGAGCGCGCTGTTCCTGGCGCGCCACGACGGGCCGATGGCCCACAACAGGGAGGAAGTCTCCGACGGGAGATTTGAAACGCTTGCGACGGTCGAAGCGTGGCTTCGCGAACGGCCCGATGATTTCGCGCCCGGGTTCCAAGTCGGGTTCGAGAAGTTCCTACGCGAAGGGCCCGCGCTTCCCCTCGTTGGCGATCCCGGGGACAAGAGACGCAGGGGGCTGTGAAGCACGGGCGCGCAATCAGCCATGGCCTGCGCGTTGATCCTGGTCTTGTCAGTCACCGGGTGCCTGCGTCCGCCCAGCGACGCTAAGAACCTGACGGCCGTCGATGATGTCACCGCCGGCGGCATGTCCGACGACGAGGGCCCGGGCGATGGCGCCGCGGGGGACACGGAAGGCGAGGATGCACCCTCGGATGAGGGCGCCGGAACGGGGCCAGATGAGAACGCCGACATGAACGGCACTGGTGACGACTCCATTGGGGGTTCAGAAACGGATGCCGGTGGCGCCTCGATCACCGGGTTGCGGCCGGTGGCGAAACCTTGGGGCGATGTGGACGATTTCGCCTACCAGCTCCAGGACCTTGACCTCGTCCAAATCGGGGCGAGCCGCTTCGACCTCGTTGTCATCGATTATTCGCGCGACGGCACGGACCCCGGCCGCTTCACCCACGCCGAGATCGACGCGTTGAGGAACGGTTCCGGCGGACCGAAGCTCGTGCTCGCTTACGTGAGCATTGGCGAAGCCGAGGATTACCGCTACTACTGGAACGCGTCGTGGGACGCCGATGGAGACGGCGTGCCGGACGCCGATTCGCCCGCATGGCTTGGGCCCGAGAATCCGGAGTGGCCGGGAAACTACAAGGTGCGTTATTGGGACGCCGCGTGGCGTGCGATCGTTTTCGATTACATGGACCGGATCGTCAAGGCAGGGTTCGACGGCGTGTACTTGGACATCATCGACGCTTACGAGTACTGGGGCCCCGGCGGCGAGAGCGGCCTTGAACGCGCGAGCTCAGAGGCGGAGATGGTAGAACTTGTGAAAAGCATCGGGGAGCACGCCCGTTCCACCCGGGGAAGGGTCGGTTTTGGGCTGTTCCCGCAAAACGGCGAAGCGCTCGCCGTCCATGACGACTATGTGTCCGCCATAAGCGGCATCGGCAAGGAAGACACGTGGTACAACGACGACACGCCGCAGGGAACCACCCACACGGAAAAAGTGACCTCCATGCTCGACGTCTTCCGCGCCGCCGGGAAACTCGTTCTAACGACCGATTACGCGACGAAGACCGCGTCGATCGATGATGTCTTCCTTGAGAGCCGGTCACGAGGGTACGTGCCCTACGCAACGGTGCGAAGCCTCGATCGCCTCTCGGTCCCGGAGGGCCACCCGCCAGACTAGGTCGAAGGCGCATCCGCGTCGGCGAAACTGGCGTAAGCATTGAACGTGACGGATCGGGCCGCGACCCTCACGACGACCGCCGGCCTCTCGTTCGGGACCTCGAAATCCGTCTTCCACGAGCCACCCCACTCTGCGACACGCACCCGCGCATCATGCAGGCCCTCTCCAAGTTCGAGCGAGAAGTGGAGGTATTTCCCCGTTCCATTGCTCGCTGGGATAGGGCCGATCCAAAGCGTCGAGTTGTCGACGGACAGCATGACGTCGACGGTCTCTTCCACACCCGGTGAACCGCGTAACTCGAAGATCACCGTCTGCCTGAAATCAGTGGGCAGGTCCTTCGGTTTCGAATCTGCGGGGAGGTCGACGCATCCGGCGAGGGCCAAAGACGCCGCGATCGATGCCAGGACGATTCCGGACCACACCCCTGTCTTCTTTCCGTTCATTCCTTCCTCTCCATCCATCCACGTTCCATCGCGTATTTGAATAGCCGTTTCGTGGTCTGCGTCTCGTTTCCCGTGACCGTCACGCTCGTGCCCCACGAATAGCGAACCCCCTTCTCGTAGTCCTTGAAGGTCTTCCTCACCACGTATTCGACGGGCTTTCCCGTCTCTTGGAACTCCTGTAGCCGCGTGAGAGTCCTGGTGCTCGAGAAGTTCCCGGTGAAAAGGCCGACGTTGCGTTTTGCGACGACGGCGATCTTCGTGACGACGGCGTCGAGGAAGTGCCTGTCGTGGCTTACGACGAGCATCGTGCCGTCGTACTCCGCCAGCGCTTTCTCTATCACGTCCTGCGAGGCGAGGTCGAGGTGGTTCGTAGGTTCGTCGAGGACGAGGAAATTGGTCTCGCCGATGAGGAACTTTGCAAGGGCGAGACGTGCTTTCTCGCCGCCGGAGAGTTTTCCAGCCGTCTTGAATGCGTCCTCGCCTCTGAAGAGGAACCTTCCGAGGATACCTCTCGCCTCCTCGTCGGCCATCTTCGGGCGGACCGACCGCACTTCCTCGATGAGTTTTCGGTTCGGGTCCAATCCCGCATGCTCCTGGTCGAAGAAACCGAGTTTCACCCCGGGCGCCATGTGGATGCGGCCCTTCGTCGCTTTCTCAAGTCCCACGATCATGCGAAGGATGGTCGTCTTTCCGCAGCCGTTCGGACCTATGAGGCCTATCTTGTCGCCCTTGGAGATATGCATCTCCGAGTTCTCGAGCAGCACATCGTCGCCGAAGCGCTTCGAGACGCCCTCGAAGGCGAGGACCTCGTTGCTGCTCTTGTGCGCCGCTTCGAGCTTCATGTTGAACGTCTTCTGCCTGAGACCCGCCGGTTCCGAGTCGCGTTTCATCTTATGAAGGCGGGTCATCTTCGACCTCGCCTGCGCGTCGAAACGGTTCCTGCGCTTGATCTCCTCGATTATCTGGATCTGCCGCTGGACCTCGTCGAACTCGCGCCGCCGTTTGGCGTCCATGGCGCGCGTGTACGCGGCCTTTTGATCCTTGTAATCGGTGAAGTTCCCGTCCCATTCGACGACGTGGTGGTTGTCGAGTTCAAGGATCTTCGTCGCGAGATTGTCCATCAGGTACTGGTCATGGGCGACGAGTATGAGCCCGCGGTTGTAGCGCTCGACGAGGAACTCCTCGAGCCACTCCACGGTCTCGATGTCGAGGTGGTTCGTCGGTTCGTCGAGCATGAGAAGGTCCATCTCTTCCCAGTTCGCAAGGGCTTTCGCGAGGAGCACCCGCGTTTTCTGCCCCCCCGAGAGTTCCTTCATCTTCGTCTCCATCTCGACGTCTTCGAGGCCGAGTTCGTTGAGCATCGTGAGCGCCGCCGACGCGCTTCCCTTCGAGGAAAGGCTCTGGACCTCCCGCTGGAGTTCGCTATAGTGCGTGAGCACGTCCTCGTAACCCGGCGCCTCGTAGAAGCGCGGATCGGCCATCCGTTCCTCGATGTCGTGGATCTCTCCTTCGAGGTTCGTGACCTGGGTGGACTTCACGGTGAGAAGGCTCCCGACGGTCGCGTCAGGAGCGAACTCGAACTGCTGCGTCATGTAACCGTAGCGCATCCGGTTGTCGACGTACATGTCTCCCGTCTCCGGCTTGAGGCGTCCAGTGATGAGGCCGAGGATAGTGGTCTTTCCAGCGCCGTTGGGGCCGAAAAGCGCGATGCGCTCGCCCTCCTCTATCTTGAAACGGGCGTCGGCCAGCACGCGACGTGAACCGTAGGCGAATGAGACGCCGTCGGCGGCGACCAAAAGGCGGGTCATTTACAGGAGCGGAAGAGGCACACCCATTGGATAAATACTAAGCGCAGAAACAGGCCACGCTGTTACCCCGAAGCGGGCATCGATCAAAGACTTGTGCTGATGAACGTCTTGGTGTCTATGACGCCCGCGATAGTGCGTATCTTCCCCACGACGACCTCGGTGACGTCATCTGCGTTGTTCGCCTCGATCTTGCAGATCACATCGAACTCGCCGAAGAGCCCGTACTTCTCCTTTATCTGCGGGATCTTCTCGAGGGCCTTGAAGACGTCATGCTCCTTGCCTGGCGCTGTGCGGACAAGTACGTAGCCAAGCATGGGCATGGCTTGGTCATAATCAATGGTTTATAAAAAGGTGTCTGGGCGTCGTTCTGGCGGGCTACAACGAGTCCTGCATCGGAATCCCCCCTCCGTGGACGCGGGGTTCATTCTAAACGGCCGCGCAAATGGAAGCGTGGGGCCCGTTACTGGACCAATGGGAGCATGTCGGCTTCCTCCACACGGAATTGGAGGAGTCGCTTCTCATGGCCGGCCTCAACGCGGGGCTCCTAAGGAGCGCTAGGTTGGTCACGTAACCTGGCGCGACTGGTTCGTCGGTGACCTCGCCAGCGCCCCGACCGCCCTGGTGGACGCGAAGCTTCCACCGGGCCTAGCGGACCGCAGTCCGCGTCGGAGCCTCGGAAGGAGGCGAGGGAGGGGAGAGCTTGCCAGCATTGAGCAGGATTGCTGGGCAACGAAGTTGCCCAATCAATCTGGACGTCCTTAACGCGGCCGAACAGACAGAACCTGCCGGCCGTCGGCCGCTTCGCGCCTGTCTCGCTCGAATCGGGAGGCCCGGAAGCGACCGCCCGGGTGCTCATGACCATTGACCAATTTATTCCGAACATCCGCCTCGCGCTCGAGGAGCTTGAACGGCAGGCCGGCCTCATCGAGGCCCGGTTCAAGGGCGCCCAGGAGGAGGCGGCAAAGTACGCGAGACGCATGAAGGACCAGGACAGGGGATACGCGTAAGGGACAACAGAGTGTTTGACGGTTGACCGATTGATTTACAAGGGGAGGAGCGCCGTTGTTTTCCAGGGACCATGCGTGTGAAGCTAGTCGCCTTGATGTTGATGGTGATCTTCGCAGGCACAGCCGCCCATGGCGGCGCAACGCACGTTTCCGACGATAAGATCCCCTGGGGATGCCCGGCCCCCGACTGCATCCCTGCAATTACGACGCCACGCTTCACGGACGAATCCTATCTCCGCGACGATGAGCTCGTAATAGGGGTCTCAATCGACGGCGATGCAAGGGCGTATCCGGTGAAGGTCCTCGACTGGCACGAGATCGTTGACGACACGGTGGGCGGAAAGCCCCTCGCAGTCACCTATTGTCCGCTCTGCGGAAGCGCAGTGGCCTATGAGAGGACCGTGCAGGGACAGATCCTGACGTTCGCCGTGTCCGGTCGGCTCTACAAGAACGACCTTGTGATGTATGACCGGGAAACGGGTACGCTCTGGGCCCAGATCCCCGGCGAGGGCATCCGTGGCGTGTTGCACGGCGTCAAGCTCCAAACGGAGCAGACCAGCGTCCTCACGTGGGGGGAGTGGCGGTCAAGCCACCCGGCAACGAAACTTCTCGCCCTACCCGACACCTACCCCTCGTCGCAATACGACCGCTACCCATACGGCTCATACCGCGACAATCGGCAGATCGGGATTTCGGGCCGGGAGCGAAGCGACGTGGCGGGACTGCATCCAAAGGCGTTCGTAGCGGGGATCCAATTGCTTGGGGAGGCGAGGGCGTACACCTTCGAATCGCTCTCGCGCCTCGCCGTCGTCAACGACACTCTCGGAGGCGTCCCCAACGTCGTGGCTTTGGTCGAAGGCGAGGTGCACGCCTACGAACGCGGGGACCGGCAGTTCGTCGCCGGGCCTGGGCCAGGGAACATGGTGGATGGGAGCGGACGCATCTACGGTGTCCGATGCGGTTGCGAGACTTACGGTGGCGAGGCCCTGCAACGTGTCGACGTGGTCAACCTCTTCTGGTTCGCTTGGTACGATTTCCACCCGGACACGACCGTTTTCAACGCTTCCGGCGAACCCTTTAGGCCAACGGCGGGGCCGCGTGAGACCTCAGCCGCGGGGCCGTTCGTCACGGGGTTCGCGCTCATCGCGACCGCCGCCGCGCTCGCGTTGTTCCTTCGTGGACGCAGCTCGAAGTAACCTGTACGTCGCAACGAGGCCCAACACGAAGAGCGACGCCCAGACCACCTGCGGGACGGCCACGGTCGCGGCCAAGAGGCGGTCGTTGAGTTCGCCGTAGATGTCCGTGAGGCCCCACGCGGCGTATTGTTCGGTGAGAGCGAGCGTGCCGTCGAAAACGATAAAGGCGCCGCCAAGCGCGATGAGGACGACGCCGGTAAGGAGGCGTGTCGTGGTCGTGGCGCCCACAACCGGTAACGCGAGCGGACGCGCATGAAAGAGGCCGCCTCGGATGAGCTTCGTCCGGTCCCCGACAACGGCTAGTGCGAAGAGCGGCGTGACAATCCCGAGCGCGAACACGAGGAAGAGGAGGATCGCCTCAGCCGTGCCGAACGCGCTTCCAAGGGCGAGAAGCTGGATGGCCCCGATGATGGGCGCGGTGCACGACGAGGTGGCGAGCCCGAAGACGAGGCCCATGACATAGACGCGAGGCGTTTCGTCGTTTCCCGCAAGCATGGCTCTGGCAGTGAGGTGGCCGGCCGAGCGCGAGGAGAGCGCGGCCCACGGGGCAAACCCGACGATCGTCACTAACCCCAAAAGAATCAAGATCGCGCCGCCGGCCTGGAAGAATAGCGTCCTGTTCATGATGAAAAGGTCCGAGAAGAGCGAGGTCGCGAACCCGATCGGGACGAAAACCGTCGCAAGGCCCAAGTAGAAGACGTAAGTCATCTCGATGAGGCGACCCCGGTTCGTGAACGAGTACGCGAAGAAGGCCGGTATGATAGCGCCCGAGCAGGGGGAGAGGAAAGCGAGCACGCCGGCCAGGTACGCGGCCGGAAAGGTCACCAATATGGGGACAGGCATGACGCCGGGCGCAAGCCCCGCCCCTAAGAGGCGCCCAGAGAGGGAAAGGACGCTTGCGAGCCCTGCCACGAGGATGGTAAGCACGCGCGCGTCCCAAACGCCGATTCCCGCTCTCGGGCCGCGTCTCTCCATGGTCCGGGACGCGCTTGATCGCCCGTCCACTTCAGCCGCGCCCCAAGGCCGCGTTTATCGCCTGTGCGAAGACCGGGTACGGCTGGGCCCCGCTGATGAATTGGACGTGGCCATCCGGGGCGACAACGAAAAACGACGGCGTGCCCCGGGCACCGGCCTTCTGCCCGTCGGACAGGTCTCGGCTCACTTCCGACCGCTTCGCTTTCGCGGTGAAGCACGATCTCCAAGCTTCGGCGTCAAGACCTGCCGAACCGGCGTACGTGACGCCCGCGGACTCGATCGCGGCGTCGCCACGCCGGCCGTATTCGAGGTTCAGGTTCGCTTGGTCCCGGTAGAACCACGACGTGAAGTTCCAGTACGAGGCGGTGCGTTGCGCGAAGGCGCACTCGCGCGCGAGCATGCCGGGAGCACCCCATGGGTTTCCCCCGGAGAATTCGCGGCCGATGATCCGGACGCTGCCGGGGTCCACGTAATCGGCCACGATGCGGGAAAGCGTGTCGTCGTGGAATCGCTTGCAGAACGGACAATCGGGGTCCTCGAAGAGCACGAGTGCCACGGGAGCCGAATCGTTTCCGAGGGTGGGTTGGCCGTGCCCGACGACGAGCGCCGCGGTATCGCCGACGTCCCTTGCCGCGATCTGTTGGCTTGCTCCCGAAAGCCATGTCGCCAGAAGCACGCCGAACGCGATCGCGCCGATGCCAACAACGAGAAGGGCGGCGCCGCCGAGTAGCCTTCGCCTGGCGGCCGGACCGTGGGCGTGCGCGTCGTGCGCCTTCAGGTGTCTCGCCGTTTTGAACGTCTTTCCGCATCGGGGGCAGCGGCGCGTTCCTTGGCCGGCGGCGGCCATGATCTCCCTATCGGCTCCTTGTGGAGCCCTCGGCGGGGATCGCGTACCCGGAGAGGAGCATCGTCCCCATGGTCGTGAGCTTGATGATGAGCCTCCCGCGCGTGCCCCGGTCGATCTCGACGAGGCCGAGCTCTTCGAGCCCTTTGTTTTCGCGGCCCCCGCGCAGGTGGTACGAGAGGAGGGACTTGTCCACGCCGGAGGTCTCCGAGAGCTTCTGTAGGCTATCGCTTGCGCCACCCTCCGCCGCGAGAGCCCGCAGTATCGAGAGCTTGCTCTCGCTGATGAGTTCCTGGTAACTGAACTTGAGCACGGGGAACAGCATCGGCTTTCCATTTTCCACGCCGAATGCCTTTAGCCCGTTCACGAACGCTGCCGAGAGCGCAGCACAGCCGGACATGCGAGTCCCCGAAGCCACGTTCACGTAGATGTCGTCGTAACGCACGGAGACGTCTGACACGACCTCGCTGACCTTCCGAAGAACGCCGAGAAGCACGTCCCCTTCGACCTTGACAAGGTCGATCTCCATTTTGAGGGGGTCAAGGAGGCCCCGTACGCGGCGGGCCGTGGCCTCGAATTCCGGGGTGAAGATCAAGATGAGCTTGCTCACCGGGTACTCCCGAACACCGACCATTATTGGGTCCGTGTCCTCGCCGACGGTCGCGATCTGGAGAATGCCCACGGAATATCGTAGAGAAGGTCAATGCCTTGAAGGTTCTCTTGAACCGTTGTGCCGCGTTGGCCTATTTTCGGGCGACGGCGACGGCGTAACCTATGTCCCCGGCACGAAGCGCCCCGCCGAGGGCGGTCGCGAATGCAAGGCCCCTAGCGGCCGTTTCGCTTCCTGCCGAGGCGGCGGTTTCGAGGAGACCATACACATCCATCCGCTCAAGGACTCGGCTTCGGAATTCCACGAGCGCGTCGGAGCGATCAGCGTAAAGGTCAATGCGAAGTCCGGACGCGTTCAAAAGGCGCTCAAGGCTCTTTCGCGGGAGCGCTTCACGCAGGCAAGCGAGGGAGAATACGGGGTCGCGCAGGGCTTCCTGGGGCCCTTCGAGGGTGACGTCGCTCATGACCAAACGCCCTCCCGGGACCAGCACGCGACGCATCTCCGCGAGCACCACCGCCGGCTCGCCGGTGAGGCAAAGCGAGCATTCCACGAACGCGGCGTCGAAGCTCTCGCTCATGAACGGGAGGTCGCCTCCGGTCCCCATCACGAGGGCGTCGGCGCCTGCGGATCTCGCGCGTCGGAGAAGCGGGCGCGACGGATCCAATCCCACTGACGTTGCCCCGTGGCCGCGTGAAAGTGTTTCGAGTGTCGATCCTGGGCCGCATGCGACGTCGAGCACACGGCAGCCCGGTGCGATACGAGCGAGCCTTGCAAGCTCACTCGTGAGCGCGGCCCCACCGGGGTGGAGACTGCGGCCGAGGATAGCCTCGATGAGCGGCTCTTCATATCCTCGCATGTTTGCGCTCACGAGACGCACCGCCTCCCTTCGAGTTCGAGCCGTTCCCTGAACACGTACTTCCCCGCCTCGTCTGTCATGTTGTACGCGCAGAACGGCACGAGGCCCCCTTTGGGATCCGGGACGCCCACGCAACAATTCATGAGGCGCCTCGTGTCGGCGGAACCGAGATCCATAAAACCCATTATGGAGACCGTCAGGCTCCGCTTCAGAAGCTCGCCGGCCGCGCCGGGCACCGGCAGGGCGCACGCGCAGGCGATTTCGACCACGCGGTCGCGGCCCCGCTGCGTCGACGCCATGACTTCGAGGTAGTCCTTCTCACGCACCCTCGACAGCACCTCGGCGAGTACGCCCGGCGATACGAACCGCGTGAGGGGGACCGGGCCCGCGGGCGTCTTCAGGATGACGGTCGCCGCCGAACAGAAGGCCGAACAGCAAGGTACCGGGACGATATCCGTTTCGCGCAGTCCCGGCACCTGGCGGGCCAAGAGGCTAGAAACGGCGCCGACGGAGAGACGGAGCGTGGTCTTTCCATGCCTTCCGAACCGGGCAACGGGTTGGAAGTTCACGGCCCTTACGACATCAAGGTTTTCCAGGGCGAACCTGACGATCTCGCCGAGGCGGTCTTCGTTAACTCCAGGAACGACCGTCGGGACGAGCGTGACGGAGAGTCCCGCCTCGCGGGCCCTCTCGATCGCTTGCAACTTGATCCGGAGGAGTGGACGGCCCCGCGTAACCGCATACACGTCGTCTGAGAGCGCGTCGAACTGCAGGTAGAGCGTGGAGACGCCGGCCGCCTTCAGTTGCTCGGCGTAACCCGCATCGCCCGCGATGCGGATACCGTTCGTGTTCACCTCGATGTGGCCAAATCCTTTCGCGCGGGCCAGCCGGGCGAGGTCGGCAAGCTTGGGGTGCACGGTGGGTTCGCCGCCGGAAAGCTGCAATGGCACTGCGCCGCTCGACTCGAGGACCACTTCCAGGAGGCGACCGACCTCCTCGGCGCTTCGCTCGCGGCCCTGCGGCCCGGAGGACGCGAAGCAATAGTCGCATTCGAGATTACACCGTTCGGTCACCTCCAAGACGGCGACGCATGCATGGCCCGCTTTCACCGCGAGGGCCCGGGAGCCGGGCTCGACACGGGGCTCGGAACCCAGAAAACGCCGGAACTGATCGGCGTCCTCCCAGAACGGGTCGGAGAAGGCGCCGTGTGCCTCGCACCTTCTCTCAAGGTACACCCGCCCGTCACGCAAAACATAATCACCGTCCACCTTTTCGAGGCAGCTCCGGCACAGACTCTCACTTCGGGACAGGGGTTCCTGTGGCAAGACAAGTTACCCAGCTTCCGGCCTGCACTTATACGTGGCCTTCAACGCTTGAGCGACAGGCTCGACATGCGTCGTGACCTATTGACCTTGTGGACAAGCCCGCGGTTTCGTTGGTCATCTACCGGTTCACCGGTCGTCACTTCTTCTTCAACGTCCCTAAGCGTTGGTGCGAGGAGTGCGACCTGATGGTGCACGCCGTGGAACAAGCGATAAGGAGTTCGCCTGACGTGCCCGGCACGTTGGTCGTCAAGCCCTGGTTTGAGAACCTCCCGGCAGCCCTACTCAAGGGAGGGTGGCACCCGCCGGTCCTGCTGGTGGACGGCCGGGTCGTCTGCCAGGGACGGGTTCCGTCGGTCTCCTTCGTCAAGGAGGCGGTGCGGGCTGCATTCCAACGACTCGGGGCGAGCGGTTCGCGGGACGGTTGACGGGACGTTCATGATATTTGCAACCAACGGATGACACCAGATCTGAACCTCAACTGTTTCCGCCTCTTCAGACCGATACCTATCCGCCGCTACCGATTCAACGCACGCGTGCCGCCGCCCATTCCAGTAGCGGAATGAGCGCGTCTCTCAGGATCTCGCCCTGGCGCGTCAAGGAATACTCGACGCGTGGCGGGATCTCCGGATATGCTTGGCGTTCCACTATGCCCTGCTCTTCCAGTTCCCGCAGCCGGTCAGTGAGGGTTCGGGGCGATATCCCCGGGAGAGCTGCTTGGAGGACGTGGAAACGCGTTCGCGCCTTGTTGCCCACGATCCCGATGACGAGGACGGACCACTTTCTGCCCAATGTTTCCATGACATCGTCCAGCGGGTAGACGCAGTAATCACGGCCGTCCTTCTGGATGACGCAAAAGTCCGGGCCCGCGGCCCGCGCCTTGGCCCGCTTCGCTGCGCCCTTACGCAGTAACGTCGTATCACCTCACTCGTCCGTATATCAACTTCCCAGTCCATAATAACTATGGATTCTGCAGCGACGCGAAGGGTGCCTTCACCCGGGGCCCCACCCGCGGACCTGCCGGATCTGGACGCTAGGAAGGAGATGGAATATTGACCCCCGATTGTTGCCGCGTGACGAACAAACCGATGGAGGAGTGGGCGAAGCCCGGTCAGACCACTGAAGAAGAATCGCCGGGGGACCGATGATGACCGCTCCGAAGGGGGCAAGACACCAACACCCCCAACCATGGGAGGGAGAGAACATCCCACGCATCCGGTCAGTGGGCAGGCTTGAAGTGACGACGGCAGACGCCTACTGGACGCTCGTCGCCATCGATCCGGATCAGGCGGCGTCCGCTTGTCCAGCCTGTGGCCATCGAGGGGCGGAGGTCGCCCCGATAACGGTAAGGAGCATAACGAAACGAGACCATCACCCGGCACTCGGGGACATGAAGGGTTTTCGCTTCAGCGACACTCGGGACTGCCCCGTCGTCTATTACAACAACCCGAGCGGCATCTACGTCACCAAGGACGAAACGGTCAAGCGCGTGGGCCAGAAGGAAACCGGAGGCAGTCGCACTATGTGTTATTGCCTTAACGTCCCAGAGGAGCGCATACTTCGCGAGATCGTGGAGGAGGGCTGCTGTACTTCGATGGAGGACGTCCGCGAATATACTCGGGCAAACACCGGCAAGGCTTGCCAGGTGACGAATCCAAAAGGCGCGTGCTGCGAAGAGGAGATCCTCGGTGTCATACAGAAGGGACTTGCACTCGCCGGCCGTACAGGGATCGAACAGCCCCACGTGAGCGCCGAGCCTTGCTGCCAGTTGTCGACGAGGGCGAGGACGACGTGACCAATCAGGGAGCTCCGGCAGTGCCGCGACGCGCAACTTGCAGGCATTGCGGCTATTTTTTTGAAGTGTCCTCCACGGTGCGGGTCGGCGCGTCGGGTGAATACGAGTACTTGTACGCGCCTTGCGCGAAAAAGGGCGGACCCTCGTAGCCTTTCTTCGCGGGAGATCGAGCGACGCGCGGCAGAACGCCCGTCGCACCCCCGTTGTCAGTAGTCGTAAGGCTTCTCCACATCGTCGACCGCGACGCCAGCCCCGATGGCAAGCCTGTTCACGAAGTTGAAGTAACCCGTCGTCAGGATCGTCTGCAGTATCGCCTCATCCTTCCAGCCGACCTTCTTGAGTTCCTCGACGTCGCCGGCGCCGACCGCGCCGGGACTCTTCGTCAACCTCTCGGCGAAACCCGCCAAGGCGGTCTCGGCCGGAGAGAGACGAGCATTCCTGAAATCCTCGGCGAGCGCTTTCGTGCGCGGCTCCTCCCTCCAGTACCGGTCGAGCGCGTCCGCGTGGTGCGCGACACAGTAGTCGCAGCGGTTGGCGGCGGATACGACGACTGCGAGCATCTCGCGCTGCGCCCGCGTGAGACCGTTCTCGGAGTTCTTCCCGAACTGTATCGCGAGGTAGAAGTCGAGGTGGGCGGCGAGGGTCTCTGGGAGGAGGCTCTGTGATTTGAGGATGTTTGCGATGGAGCCGCGTTTTCGGCGCGTGTCGTCGTAGATCTCTTTGAGGCGACCAGTGGCATCCGCCTCGTCGATTATCTTGACGTGTGGCATCGACGACATGACCGCTCCCCGCCTCATCAATGCGATGACCCAAGACCGCGGGTTGCCACGTCTTCCGTGACGCTTTCTTCCGGGTAACCTGCCCCCCGTCGCTTTGATATGGAGCCTCGCCGCTTCGAGAGCGTGTCGTCAGGGGAATTGAAGCCCAGCGCCGCGTGCAAGTCCTGCGGGAACTTCTTCGCGCTCGCGAAAATGGTACGCCTTGGGGCGTCGGGTGAATATGAGTACCTCTGCGAGTCCTGCGCAAGAAAGATGTGAAAGACCCTCCGGCCACCAGAAGGGCGTGGGTCACTGACTTGGCGCATTCGGCCCGAGGGCCGCTGCGGCCTTCCTTCCGTCCTCCGCGCAAAGCCGTGCGGCGTCGGCCCAGATCCGTTTCATCCACCTGTGCAGGATTGGGGCGATCATGGGCGCCATGACGACGCCTAATACGCCGCGGCCTGCGACCACGGTGTGGATCCGCATCTTCGATGCACCGTTTCCATCATCCTCGATCCGGAACGTGTCGTTCACGACGATTGGTCCCATGAGGATCTCCGCATCGAAGGCTAGGGGCCCGACCACCTGGATTGATTCCTGGAATCTGAACCGCATGCCCATCATCTTCCAGAATGTTCGGATCTCGATCCTCCTGTCCGTCCTCGAGGTGGTTTCGATGCGGTAGGGCTGCTCTCGGCGCCGATCGGAGGTGTAGATTGCCGGGAAGTCGAGCCACCAATGGGCGACGCCGGCGGAATCTCGGGCAATGGGGACTTCGAGATCGAACTTCGCCGTCATGTCCCCTTACCGGCGTGGACACGCTTGTGGGCTTTTTCGTCGTCGCACGCACAGACCACGTCGTTTTTCAGGTCCTCGAACGCGCTGTAAGCCGCCACGACACCTTCAGCCACACCCGTGATGGCCTGCTTGAATTTCCTGTCCGTGACGTCGCCCGCCGCGTACGCGCCCGCTACAGTCGTGCGCGACTCGCGATCGATGATGATCTCATGGCGTTCATTCGTCTTGATGCCGAGGCTCTTGGCGAGATCCGAGAGAGGTATCACGCCTATCGCTACGAAAACGGCGTCCACGAGGAGCTTCGCCCCCGAAGCGGTCGCCTTGTCAAGGAGGATGCTGCGTACTTTATTGTCCCCTTCGATTCCGACGACGTTCGTGCCCGTGATGACCTCGATTTTAGGATGATCCGCGACGCGCTTCCTGTTTATCGGTTCGGCTTTGATCTCGGGACCGCGGGCGATCAGGTAGACCTTATTCGCATGCTCCGCAAGAAGAAGCGCCTCCTTTGCTGCCGAATCGCTTCCCCCCACGACCGCGACGGTCCCTCCCTTGTAGAGCGGTCCGTCGCAGAGCGCGCAATATTGGACGCCCTTGTTGCGGAACTCGTCGTGGCCGGGCACAGGGAGTTCGCGGTGCCGAGTGCCCGTGGCGAAGAGTAGCGTCGACGACTCTATCAGGCCTTCTCCCGTGTGGAGGAAGAAGCAGTTCTCGCCGCGATCGACGCTTTGCACCCACGCGTTCTTGATTTCCACTTGGGGATACGACTTCGCGTGATCCTCGAGCTTTTTCGCGAGTTCCTCACCGGTGAGTCGGATGAATCCTGGATAGTTCTCGACCGTGTCCGTGAGGGTGATCGTCCCCCCGATGTCCAGCGCGGGGGAGTGCTCCCCGGCGTTGCCGAGGACGATCGTGCGCAGGTTCAGGCGGGCCGCGTACATGGCGGCGGCGAGGCCTGTGACACCCGCACCGATGATCGCAAGGTCGTACCTGGCGGCCGCCCTCATTTGCCCGCTTCCCCGCTTTCCGCTATGGAACCGACCGCATGCCGTCCGATTTCGAGGGAGCAGCTCGGGTGAGTCCTGCACCACTGCTCGCATCGCCCGGCCAGCTCGTTTTGCATGTAGGCCAGATAGCATACCTCACAATAGTGGACGCTCGCGCCCGCAAGACGTGCTCCTTGGACCATGGCCAACTCCTACTACTTGGTCGGCGACGAGACTGCAAGGCACTCGCGGGCACTCGCGACGGCTTCGCGGAAGGCGGCTTCCAGCCGTTCCCTCGGCGGGGCCCCGATGATCTCGCCGACCTCCCGCCCGTTGCAGAAGAACTTCAGCGTGGGGAGTCCCGAGATGCCGTACCTCTTGGTAAGCTCCGGCGCCTCGTCGGCGTTCACCTTGGTGAAGCGGAGCTGGCCCGCCATCTTCTTCGACAGTTCGTCGTAGATCGGGGCGAGTTTCTTGCAATAGATGCACCACGGCGCCCAAAAGTCGACGACGACGAGATCGTGGCCGCCGAGAGCGATGCTGTCAAAATCCGCGGATGTCAAGGCTTGGATGCTGGTCTGGGTTTCCGGTGTCATTTTCGGTCACTTCCTCGAGAAATGCGTGAAACGCGGTACATGGATTTCGGGGGCGCGTCGATTCAGCCGCAGCTGCACGCGCCCTTCGCCTCGAGTTCCCTTTTCTCCTCGGCGGTTTTTGGAACGTGCATCAGTGGAATGCCCTCGCACCGGGCCCAATAATCGGACTCGATCGGCTTAGGTTTTTCTTTCGCGTCCATGGATTCACGTATGGTCCCGCCTGCCGATAAGGGTTCCTTAGAAGGGTCCAAACGTGCGACCTGCGCCCTTTCGCGACAATGACGACCTCGTCAATCCAAGGCTACTTTGTGGGGTGATGTGTCGTGTAACTCGCTAATCCGACCCGCCTTGTAACTCTAAAACCGACCCCCCTGGCCGGCGGCGACCGTATCGCCGCCGGACCTTGAAAACCTTCTCCCGATTCCCGGGAAGATACACTCGGACTTCCGCACCCTTGCGC